>JAEUUQ010000232.1 GCA_016787505.1 Saprospiraceae bacterium
TAACATACCTGTGAACAACCCCTATCAAAGAGCTGCAAAGATGTCAAAAACTTACTACTCAACGCAGATTATCACCTTCCTTACGATAGTCATCTGCCTGTTTAACTTTTCATTGGCCTTTGGCCAGGAGTTGCGCTGGTATACTTCTGAAGAGCAAAGTTCCAAATCGGGTGTAAAAACCGACAACCGACAACCGACAACCGATAACCGGCCTTCGGCTGGCAAAAATACCAAAGATAGCCCAATAGAAAAAACGGGTTATCGTATAAAAACCATTGTGATCGACGCCGGTCACGGCGGCCACGACCCCGGCTGCCTGGGCGGCAATACGCAGGAGAAGCACATCGCCCTGGCTTTGGCGCAGAAATTAGCCAATAATGTGCGGCAGCAATTTCCCTCTGTGAAGGTGATCCTGACGCGCGACGACGATACCTTTATCCCCCTGCACGAGCGCGCCGCCATTGCCAATCACAACGACGCCGACCTTTTTATGTCGATACACTGCAATTATATGCCGGGAAGAGCCGGTACGGCCGGCACGGAGACTTACGTCATGGGATTGCACACGGCCTCCCACAACCTGGAAGTGGCCAAACGCGAAAACGCGGTTATTTTATTGGAAGATAATTACAAAAAAAATTACGACTACGACCCCAATTCTGCCGAGGGTCATATCATCTTCAGCATGTTTCAAAATGCCTATCTGGAGCAAAGCATTTTGTTTGCCGATAAAATTGAATCCAAACTCAAAAGCGACGCGGGGCGCAATAGCCGGGGTGTGAAGCAGGCCGGCTTTGTGGTGCTCAAAGAAACGACCATGCCCAGCGTACTGGTGGAGGCGGGTTTTCTGAGCAACGCCCAGGAAGAGGCTTTTTTGAATAGCGAAGAAGGGCAGCAATACGTAGCTGATGCGCTTTTATTGGCTTTCGCCGAATATAAACAAGCTGTAGAGGGCGGCCAGGCCGATCCGCTTGTACTGGATAGACCCAGGCCGGCGCCGGCTTCATACGAGGTAGCGGCAAAACCCGTGCAAGCGAGTCAGACCCAGCGCAAATCGCCCGAAAAGCCAAAAGAGCAACCCCTGGTCAACGTGTCTCCGCAAAAAAGCAGTCCCGCTCAGCAAAATAAAACGCCCCAGCAGGGGCAACAAGACAGGCGGATTATCCCGATTAATTACGAAGACACGCCCGTGCCCGTCACCGATTACGCCAACGAAGACTGGACCGCCAAATCGGGCAATCCTTTAAATACGACCCAACACGCCTACCCTGCCACTCAGGATGCGGGTATTAACTTTTTTGTGCAATTGGCCGCAGCCCCCCAACCCATGGATACCGGTCAGCCCCGCTGGCGCAATACCGGCTTTTTGATCGAAGTGGTACAGGAAGACAATATGTACAAATACCAGGTACGCGAATTCAATACGTACCAACAGGCGTTTGAGGGCAAGCTCATCCTGCAATCTGCCGGTTTCCCCGATGCGTTTATCGTAGCCTATAAAAATGGCCGGCGTATTTCCCTGGAGCAGGCCAGGCAGGAGGCGGGGTTGTAGGTTGTGGGTTGTCGGTTGTGGGTTGTCGGTTATCCGTTTCTTAAATTTGCCAGTTATACTTTAACAGAGAAAAGAGAAAAGAGAAAAGAGAACAGAGAAAAGAGAACAGAGAACAGAGAACAGAGAACCGACAACCCATAACCCATAACCCATAACCGACAACAAAATTTAAACTCGAATTACCTCTTCGACTATCCAAACAAACAGCTACTTTTGTCGCTTCAATAATCAGTTCTTTTATGTCAATTTCAAATGAAGTTAAGATTGGTTTGCTAGGTATTGTAGCCCTTGCTTTGTCTTTTTGGGGTTACAAATTCATCATGGGTAAAAACCTGCTTGTCAAATCCAACGTATATAAAGTATTGTACGCAACCACCGAAGGCATGCAAACAGGCACCCAGGTGCGCATTCACGGGGTAGAAGTGGGTAATGTTGCGAGTATCGAATTGCTGCCCGATAAAGAAAAAAAGGTTTTGGTGACACTCGAGTTGCAGCGAGGCATTTCCATTCCCAAAACTACCAAAGCGATTATCGTGTCTACTGGTTTTATGGGAGGCAAGGCGATTAACCTGATGTACGATAATCCTTGTGAGGGCGATAACTGCGCTAAAAGCGGTGATTTTCTGGAAGGGGATACCTACGGCCTGCTCACCTCAATGGTAGGTGAAGACAATGTGAGGGCTTATATGGATGTAATTGAAGAAGGGCTTAAGGAGGTGTTCGATGTGATCAATGAAGAATTGCTGAAAGACGAAACCAAATCGCCCCTGGCAGCGACGATCAAGGAATTGCAGCGCACGCTGGCCAACCTGACTTCTGCTACCGCTCAACTCGATGTGCTGCTCAAAAAATCATCGGGCAATATCGACGGCACCCTGGCCAATCTCAACAGCTTATCGGGAGAACTTAACGCAAAAAAAGGCGAGATCGCCGGCATTGTCGACAACGCCAACGCCATAACGGCCCAACTCAAAGAAGCCGATCTGAAGAAGACGATTCTGGAGGTCCAGGTTGCCGTGGCCGATTTGCAGAAAACCCTGAAAACAGCCGACAAGGCCCTGGGCGGCATGTCCACTACCGTCGAGTCGCTCAACAGCGGGCAAGGTTCTATCGGCAAACTCCTCAAAGACGACAAACTCTACGACGATATCAAACGACTCAGCTCGAGCGCTGATTCTCTCTTGTCCGATTTTCAGAACCGCCCCTATCGCTATATGCCGCTCAAGAGCCGCCGCGCGGTGAAGAAGTATGATAAGCAGGACGGTACGTTTTGAAGGTGACAAGGTGACAAGGTGACAAGGTGACGACCCTGTCACCCTGTCACCCTGTCACAGTTCCCTCACCCAAATATTCCTATAGCTCACCGCATCGCCGTGATCTTGCAGGCGAATGGGGGCTTTGCCGTGGGGCAGGTTTTTGGGCATACCGATATACTCTGTCGTGCCTTGAATTTCCACACCATTTTGAATTAAAACGCCGTTGTGTACCACCGTTACGCGGGCCGGAGCTGTGCGGATACCATCGGCGTTAAAGCGGGGGGCGGTATAAAAAATATCGTAGGTTTGCCATTCGTCGGGAGGGCGGCAGGCGTTTACCAGAGGAATAGTCTGTTTATAAATTGACCCGGCCTGTCCGTTAGAATACGTGCGGTTTTGGTAATTGTCGAGCACCTGCACCTCGTAGCGCGACTGCAGGAAAACGCCGCTATTACCGCGCCCCTGGCCTTCGCCTTTCACTACTGCGGGTGTACGGAATTCGACATGCAATTGGCAGTCGCCGAAAGTGCGTTTGGTAGAAATATCACCGGCGCCTTTCACCACCGTCATAGCCTCGTCGGCCAATGCCCATTTGGGTGATTCGCCGCTGTCGGTGGTCCATTCGCTGAAGTTGGCGCCGTCAAACAGTACAATAGCATCCGAAGGTGGCGAGTTATTGACGCCGGGCGTCACCACACGTGGTTCGGGCGTCCAAACTTCCGTATCTTTCGGATCTTTCGTCTGCGCAAAGGTATGCGCGGCAGACAGGCAGAGCAAGCCTGCGATGTAAAGCATGTTTTTCATATTGCTATGTTTCCAGATTATTTCAGCTCTTCCACCGGTTTTTCGATAAGGCGGTTGACCGATTCCAATTGTTCACGCACCCATTCATCGAGACCTTTGTACCAATCGATATGGGGTTCGAAGGCGGTGCAACCGCCGCGCCAGGGGATGCACGAGGTGCGCTCGTGCTGAATATTGCACTTAGGGCAGCGGGCAGCAGTGGTAAACGTATCCCATACATGACCGCAGGTACACTGCCAATAGGCGCCGCCATCGGGCTCCCATCCGCATTTGGGGCATTCAATTTTTACTTCCGAAGCCATAAAGCTGTTAACTTTAACATTCCTATAATAAAGTAAACATTAAACTTCGACGTTAACCATGCCGTCAAAGTTAGCAAAATGAGCATTATTTGTTTCACCCATAACTAAAATCAACTTTATGAAGTTCCGACTTTTAGCCTTCGTTGTCGCAATTGCTGCGCTTGCCATGTCATTTAGCCTACCCAACGCCGCTATTCAACCGCCCCGCTGGGAAAAATTGGGCGAACGCAAAGTCAACTACGGTGTTGACCGCGATGAAATTGTGGTTACAGCCGCCGAAGGCCGCTTTACGGCAATTAAATTGATGGTAAAAAGATCGCCGATTAATTTACACAAGGTGGCCATACATTTTGCTAATGGTGGCGTCGATGAGGTGGAAGTACGCAATGATATCCCCGCCGGCGGCGAGACCCGCGTAATTGATATCAACGGCGGACGCCGGGTAATCCAGAAAGTCGTTTTCTGGTACGATACCAAAAACAGAGCCAATGACCGGGCTGTAGTGGAATTGTGGGGAAGGCATTGAGGGGACTTTGGGACTGTACGACTGTACGACTTTACGACTTTACGATTAGATGTCGTACAGTCGTACAGTCGTACAGTCGCTTCACAGCGGATACCACATCGGCGCCAGTAGCAGAATAGCTATCACCAGTAAAATAGTAACGCCGGCGCCGACCTTGATAAAGTCAAATACTTTGTAACGGCCGGGGCCGTATACCAGGATACAGCTCGGCTCAAAGGGGGTAATTAGCGATACCGAGGCGCTGAGCATAACTACCAGCGCGAAAGTTAGCGGGTTGACCTGCATTTCGATGGCGGTGCGCAGGGCGACGGGCAGTACGACCAGCGCTGCGGCGGCATTAGACATGGGCTGGGTGAGGACAATGGTGAGAACGGCAAAGGCGGCCAGCACAGCCACCGGGCCAAAGTGGCCGAAAACGGCAATAACCAGGTCGGCCAGATAATCAGCGGCGCCGGTTTTTTCCATGGCAATACCGAATGAAGACATACCGCCGATGAGCACCAATAATTTCCACTCAATTTTTTCGTAAGCTTCTTCGGGTTTGATGCACCTGAATAACACGCACAAAAAAGCAGCCAGCATAAAAGCTACTGAAAGTGGAATTAGTTCGAGCGAACCCAGGATAAGTGCAAAGACAAAAAAAGCCCCTGACAATACTGCGTTGCGTTTACTTTTGCCGGGTTCGTATTTGTATTCCTGAATAACCGTGAGGTCGCCCTGTTCTTTCCAATAGCGGATATTCTCAACGGGCCCCTGCACCAGCAGGCGATCGCCCATTTTTACTTCTATATCGCCTATCTTGTCGGATAGCGTTTGGCCTTCGCGGCTGATGGCGATGACCATGAGTCCGAAGCGGTTTTTAAACTGCGCGTCGCGAATAGAGGCGCCTAGAAAGTCGTTGGCTGGCATGGCGATAATTTCGGCGATCTGGATATCATCGCTTACCAGGTCATTTTCGATGAGCGTATCGGCCAGGATATCGATGCCGTTAGTCTCTTTAACGCGAAGTAAGTCTTCTAATTTTCCTTCTACCAGCAGCACGTCGCCCGCTTCGATCAGCGAGTTGGCATTGGCGATGGTGTTTTTTTTCTCGCGGATGATATTGAGTACCCGCAGCCCGATTTGGCTGATATCGGTGTCTTTTATTTTTTTACCCACCAAAGAGGAGCGCTCCTTAACCAGTATTTCTGTAAAATAATGGCTGGTGGTAAGCTCTTCTATCATATCAACTTCCCTGTTATCAGGAAGGAGTTTCATGCCGATAGTGGCCATAAAAGCTATGCCGATCAGGCAAAGTACAAAGCCGATTGCCGTAAAATCGAACATGCCGAAGGCGGGGTAACCGTTTTCGGCCAGAAAAGAATTGACCGCGATATTTGTTGAGGTGCCTATCACCGTACAGGTGCCCCCCATGATAGAGGCAAAAGCCACGGGCATAAGCAATTTTGAGGGGCTGATACCCAACCTGCGCGATAAGCCCACCATAGGGGCTAAGTATACGGCTGTGACCGTAGTATTATTCATAAATGCGGAGGTAACACTTACTGCCGTCATCACGATAGTGGGCAGCCATTTGCCTTTGCTTCGACTCCATACAAACAATTGCTCGCCGATGATTTCCAGCAAACCTGCCTTTTGCATGGCTGCCGCAGTGACGAAAATGGAGGCCAGCATGATGATGAAGTCGCTGCCGAACCCCGAAAAGGCTTCTTCTGGCGTGAGAATACCCCACGAGGTGAGAATAATAAGCAGTCCGACGGTGATCAGATCAACAGGCAATTTCTCGGTGGCAAAAAGCACAATGGCCAAGACTAATAGCGACAAGACGATAACGATCTCCATCAAGAGGGGGTTTTGATGGGGAATATAGGGATTTTTGCACGATGAGGCTATTAGACTATGGGAGTATTTAAGCTTTTAATAAATTGCCGTTTTACGTATTATGGCAGTTCCAATTCCTAATATTGATCTCTCATGGCTGTTTCATACACGGGGCAAATATTTCGAATTAATCAATTTTTCATATTTCTAGCATGCGCTATTAGTGCTATACTGCCTTTTTCTGCCTTTGCCCAGCCATCCGACACCTCTGCATCCGAAGGCGCCCCCTTCCTCTGGGGTGTCCAGGCCCACCGCGGCTTCATCCTCCCCCACTCCACTGCGATTGCCAACGTATCGCATTCAAATCCTTACGGCCTGGAGGTCAGGGGCATGTGGTTGCGCGCCGAAGACCGCCACACCCGCAAGTCGGGACTAGTGGCCCAACGAGGTTTTTTGGTCAATTATATCAATTTTGACAATCCGGATGTACTCGGGCATTCAGCGTCGGCGGTAGCGTTGATCGAGCCGTTGATCAGGCCGGGGGGGCGATTGTACGGATCGGTGCAAATGGGCGCGGGAGTTACTTTTTTGAGCAAGGTGTATGATGAGACCACAAACCCTACTAACCTGTTTTTCAGCACCTTGCTAAGTTTTACCGGCATGGTTAACGCCAAGTTATACTACCGGCTCAATCCCCGTTGCGAGTTGTCTTTGGGATATAATTACAACCACATTTCCAACGGCGGGATGAAGCTCCCCAATAAAGGCATGAATTTTCCGATGGCCAATGTGGGTTTTCAATACCACCTCAGGCCCATCACTTTAATACGCCCGCTCAAAACAGATGAGTGGAAGCAGCAAACCCGCAATTATGCGTATGTATTGAGCATTTCCAGCATCAAAACAGCACAGGCGACGCCCGATTTTCCCACTAACGAATACACGCTTCTGCTAGGCGCCTGGGGCGTCGTGGGCAGGCAAATTGGCAGATTGAGCGGTGTATCGGCCGGCACGGAATGGGTACACGACGGCTGGGCGCGAGAAATTCAGGATAGAAAAGGCATTGATAAAAGTGCCTGGAAAGGCGCTATGCTGCTGGGCTACGAGGTGCTTGCCGGCCGCACGCGATTTGGCATCCACTTCGGCGCTTATGTGTTTAACCCTTCGGGCGATGTGGATCCGGTGTATCAACGCTATAGCCTCCTCTATCGCTTCGGCGATCACCTGCTGCTGGGCACTTCTATGAAATGCCACCGCCATGTGGCGGATGTCATTGATGTGAGAATGGGATGGCTGTGGTAGGAGGGTGGTTGGTCTTTACGACTTTACGACTTTACGACTGTACGACTGTACGATTTGATTGATACTGTTCGTATAGTCGTATAGTCGTATAGTCGTATAGTCGTATAGTCGTATAGTCATTTCGCAGAAAAGGCCCCGGCAGGTAGCGGTTCGTTCACCTTGCGATTCGTAAATTTAATGCTGGTGAGGTCGCCGGCTTCGTGCATATCGATGCGGGCCATCATCAGGTCTTTTTTGTCGAAATACAGGTCGATGCCGCTGATGTAGCCTTTGATTTCTTTGTCGACAGGCGTAAGCTTGACCAGGGCTTGCTGGTCGTTTTCAAATAACTCATACGAGAATTTGTCGTTGCCATCGAGCACGTTGCCCTGCAAGGTGCGCGTAAGCATGCCCTGGATTTTCTGGAAGGTATCGTTTTTGCCGGCATCGATTTTACTCACCTTGCCGTTATCAACTACCGTTAATTGCTTGTCGTTGAGCAGGATGGTATATTTGTAAGGCGAGTTATATTCCCAGCGCAGCCGGTTTTTTTTATCAAAATAGAACAGGCCTTTGGCTATCATTTTTTCCTTCATGAAGCTAAGCTGTTTTTCCTGCACAAAGCTGCACTGAATAGTCTCTGTAACTTTGGTGATGTTGTTGAGCTTTTGCTTGAAGCCCTCTACGTCTTTCATTTTGCGAAAGCCCTCCTGGGCAAATCCAATAGCGCTAACGAAAAACAGACCGGTAAGAAGAAGGAATTTATAGTGCATAGTGATTTGTTTTTCACAAAAATACAGCATGGAGGGTTGTGATTTTTGCGATTAACACAACAATAACATGAAGAATGAAGAATGAAGAATGTCACCTTGTCACCAACCCTGTCAGTTCCATATTCGTCACCAACTGAGGCGATTCCCTGCCGTCACCTAATTTATCACCAACGCCGACGTATCCTGCTTATAGAGGCCGTAGCGGGTCATGAAATGCAACACCTTGTGACTAAACGAACCGCTGCGGATCTCGCCGGTAAAGATGCGGGTTACGTGTTTGGTTATGAAAGGATTGAGAAAACGAGACAACAGCGTGGTTTTATATTTCTGCCCTACACGGAACAGCGAAAACAGGGTGCCTTCGTACCACATATCGATGATGGTCTGCCAACTCCTGAGCTCTTCGCGATGTTGGCGCTGGTAGGCTTCGAACGCCGCCGGCGTGCCTTTGTCGATGGCTTTGGCCAGTTGTACGGCGCTGTACATGGCAAGGTAGAGACCTGTGGAAAAGATCGGGTCGATAAATCCTGCGCTATCGCCTACCAATGCCCAGCCGTTGCCGAATAATTTCAGGGATTTCCACTGGTAATTGGTATAAGACATCACCGTGGTAGTGCGTTGGGCATTTTTGACGTAATCGCGCAATTTGGGTTCCTGCCGGAGGAAGTTATCGTATTGCTCTTCTTTTGTATCGCCCAGTTGCTTGAGGTGCCTGGGCGAAACGACGATACCCACTGATACGCGGCCCGGCAGGGGTATTCGCCAGCCCCAGCCCTTGCTGTAGCGGTCCACATGGATATTACCGGGGTCGGTCATATCCACGTTTTCCTGGTGGGAAAACAGGGCCAGGTCTTTGCGCCCGCCCTCTTCGGAGGGTAAATTGAGCAAGTTGGGCAGCAATCGCGTGCGGCCGCTGGCGTCGACGAGGAGGTCGATGCCGTCGTCAAAGAATCCTTCGGCAGCCGCCAGGGTTTCGGGAGTGAGGACGGGTTTGCCTTTTTCATCGAGTTTTACCTCGGCGCGATGCGAAAACAACCGGGCGCCGGCATCTACCGCGGCTACCAGGATGGCCTCGTCGAATTTATCGCGCGGCACGTTATAGGCGTAAACCATTCGCGTGCGCGCCAGGTCAAAGCCAAATGACAGGGTTTCGTGCGGATCGAGGCAGATGGTGGCACCGGGTTTGAAGACGGAAAATTCGCTAACTTTTTCTTCTACGCCCAGTTCTTTTAAGATAGGTATGATGGCCGGCAATAGCGATTCGCCTACGATGAGGGCCGGACGTTGAGGAGTGCGGAAAATGCCGACTTTATGTCCTTTTCTGGCCAGTAGGGTGGCCAAAGTACTTGCCGATGGGCCTCCGCCGATGATGGCGATAGTTTTTTCCATGTAGGAGAAATGCTGGATTGTTGTCGGTTATCGGTTGTCGGTTATCGGTTGGTCTGTTAAATATGACTTAGAACTGACAACCGATAACTGACAACCGACAACATCATTAAAAGCTCAGCGCAATACCGCCTGTGATATAGTTAAGGTTGTAGCCCACCTCGCCAAACACGCCGAAACGGTCGGAGAAATAGTAGCGCACACCGGCTACCACACCGGGATAAATGTTGAGGTTGTTACTGTCGGTAAAGAAATCATCGTCATCTCTGTAATTGATAGATTCAAAAGCAGTGATGAGCTGGATCGCAGCATACACGTCGAGTTTTTCAACCGGAATGATCGTAAAGTGGTACGTGCCACGCGGAGCGATTACAAAGTTCGTGTAAGCCACATCATAAAAATCATACTTATCAACAGCTACCCGAAAGCCGGTGTATGCGCCCAGGCCGATCACGCCGAATTTGCCGGTAGGCCAGATACCCGCCTCAAATGATGCGCTAACCCCTGGCGCGCCGAAACCAAAGTCATACCATCCGCCTACGCCTAAGCCGATATTGAGGACTTTAGATCCTTTTTCATAAGCTTGCGCTTGCGATTCTTGCATAATGCCGCAACATAATACGGCCGTAACGAGTACAAATAAAACCTTTTTCATAGGTATCAGGATTTAATGGTCTTTTATTGGGCGCCAATATACCAATTTTAATGTTTGCTAATCTGCTGCATGATATATTTTAATCCAAGAAATCGCGAACAGGTCATAATGGCTCCCACGGTCACGCCCAGCATGCCGTGCATATTGAGGTTTTGCCCGGTGAGGAATAAGTTCGGAATTTGGGTGCGCGGCGATAGCAAAGACATCATGGGATTATTATAGTCTTTTGCAATACCGTACATCGACCCGTCGGAGGTTCCGATGTAATCGCGATAAGACAGCGGGGTGGATACGTGGTAGGATTGTATTTTGTCGCGAATGCCCGGAAATTTCTTTTCCAGCTCAGTTAGCAGTTTTTCAGCTTTTATTTGCTTGAACTCCTGATAATCGGCTCCCCGACTGGCCTGCCTGTGGGGTATTACGTTTAGCGTGTGCGCCCATTTCTCTACTTCTTCATACCGCATATAAGACATCACATTCATGCTGTCGGCATATTTTCCCGATTTAGAGCTTGCCGGCACAAAAACGATATAATTCTCGGGCCAGTTTTTTTCGGTATAATGAATCGCCGCCCAAGCGTCGGAGTTTTTGGAGTGATAATAATTGTAGTTGAGGTATTCAAACGTATCAGGTTTGAATACGATATGCACGGTGAAGATGGAAATCGAGTTGTCCAGGCCGGCGATGCGTTTTCGGAAGGATTTTCTGACAAACCCTTCCTCTATCATGTCGAGGGTTTGCACGGGGTGAATATTCGAGATAAACTGTTTGCCCTCAAAGCGGCGCCCATCGGTGGTCAATACGGCCGTGGCGCCTTCGCTACCCATCTCTATTTTGCTTACTTCGCAATAGTTGTATATCTCGCCGCCGTGGTCTTTGATGCCTTTGGCCAGCAATCGCGCAATTTGTGCGCCGCCGTCGACGCATTTCCAGGCGCTTTCGATATAAGTGTTTACTACAAGGGCGTGGACGTATAACGGGGTGCGATCAGCATAACCCGCATAAAGGGCGTTGGTACCCGCCAGCACGTTGCGCAGTTTGGGATCCTGCACACATGTTTCGATGAAGCTCTTGGCGCCAATATTGAGGTATGACAAATCGTCTTCGTTAAACACCGCATCTCTTACCCGGTATATCGGAAAGCTATCACAGGCTTCCTGCAATTTGTCGCAATACAATTTCAGTCCCTCCCGCTCGTTAGGGAAAATAGCGGCCAAAGTCTCGTAAAAACGCTCGTACCCCATGGCGTGTGGATACTCCATGGGGTCGTTGTCAAATGTGACGCGGTCGAACCCGCTTTCATCCATTCGGCGCAACTTGAGTTTATCCATCAAACCCAGGTAAGAAAAAAAGCGGTACAGGTTTTGTCCTTCGTCAAGCCCCCCGATATAATGCACGCCGGTATCAAAGATCACTTTGTCGCGCACAAAGATCTGCAGGTTGCCGCCCAATTGCCGGTTTTTTTCCAACAGGCAGACTTTATACCCCTCTTTGGCCAGGATGTAGGCGCACTCCATCCCTCCCAATCCACTGCCGATGATGACGATGTCGTATTTTGACATTGTTAATTCTGTTGTTGGTTTATGAGGGTTTATGAGGGTTTAGAAAATATGGTTTCATTAATTAGAATTCGTAATTCGTAATTACTCACTCGTAATTGCTCGTCAATTCCTGGGCATCACCCCCGGAGGAACTCCGCAGCACAAAAATAACATTCGACGTCCGTTTTGTCTGATCAATTTTTTCTATTAAAAGGCCGTTTTGGCGGGCCCAATTTTCCAATTCCGTACCCGAGATATAGTGCAGCGGGTTTCTGGTTTTATTAAACCCAATATTCGTAGAAAAAACTTCCGTAAGCCAGGTGCCTTTGTGGCGTTCGGCGAGATCGCGGTCGCCATCCCTCACGAGCAGGATGCCCCCGGGGGCAAGGTGAGCCAGACAGCGGTTGAGCAGAGCCCATTGCTCTTCGGGCAAGAGGTAGTGCAATACGTCGGCCAGCACAAAAACGTCGCTTTCTTCGAGCGGGTGAACGGCCACATCGGCCTGTACAAACCGCAATCTGTCGTTTTTATCGGCGCAGTTGTTAGCTACCGCTATCTTATCTTCGTCGTAGTCTATACCCGTAATGGTGCGCTGATCGGATAAAAACGAAAGCATATAAGCCAGGTATCCGTATCCGCAGCCGATATCGGTAATGCGGGCTTGCGCCGGTATTATTTTATTAAAAATATCGTAATAACCCTCCATGCGGGTTTTGATACGAGTATACCATTCCAGCAGGGGGCCTTTATAAATATAGTTTTCTATCAATTGGCGGCGGTAATAATGAGGCGTCTTGCAGTTTCGCTGAAAAACGGCGTATTGCTGGCGGTAAAAAGCGTTGATTTTTTTGGCGCGGGTAGTATAGTCCGAACCAAAACGGGGATCGTCGTAGCTGATGCGTTCGCCGATGCGCACGCTGAGGTCGTTGGTTTCGCCC
>JAEUUQ010000235.1 GCA_016787505.1 Saprospiraceae bacterium
ACCACTTCGCGGGCCAGGTCGAGGTCTACCTCGCGGCGGTTGAGCGACGACTGGGCAATGAGCGACACCAGCACGCCCTCTAGTTCGCGAATATTGTTTTGAATGTTGTAGCAAATAAATTCCACCACATCCTGTGGAATGTCGAGGCCTTCGCGGTTCATCTTGGCTTCGATGATAGCCATGCGGGTTTCGAGGTCGGGCGCCTGGAGGTCGGCCGACAAGCCCCACTTGAAGCGGGAGATAAGGCGTTCCTCCATACCGTCGAGCATCTTGGGCGGACGGTCGGAGGTCAATACGATTTGCTTGCCTCCCTGGTGCAATTGATTGAAGATATGGAAAAAGATCTCCTGTGTTTTTTGCTTGTTAGCCAAAAACTGGATGTCGTCCACTATAAGTACGTCAACCAACTGGTAAAAGTTAACAAAGTCGTTGACGGCGTTGTTTTTGATCGACTGGATGATTTGTTGGGTAAACTTTTCAGAGCTCACATACAAAACCGTCTTATTCGGGAAACGAGCCAGGACGTCGTTGCCGATAGCTTGTGCCAGGTGGGTTTTGCCCAGCCCTGTGTCGCCAAAAATAACCAAGGGGTTAAACGAAGTTTCCCCGGGTTTTCTGGCAATGGCTAGCCCCGCAGAACGCGCCAGGCGGTTGCAGTCTCCCTCTATATACGTATCAAAAGTATATTGGGGATTGAGTTGGGGGTCAATTTTTACCTTTTTAATACCCGGAATGACAAACGGATTTTTGATATGCTCCGTATCTATCATACCCGGTGTAAGGCCATCCGCTGCTTTAGCTGCAAGCGGCCCCGATTGGTCGACATGGTGGCCGTTGCCATTTCCATTACTAATGCCGTTGCCATTACTAGTAAGGATATGGTACTCCAACTTGCCTCTGTCGCCAAGTTCTCTCCTAATTGTTGTCTTTAGCAATGCAACGTAATGCTCTTCCAACCACTCGTAAAAGAAGCGGTTGGGTACTTGGATCGTAAGGGCGTTGTGCTCCAGCTTAACGGGTCTAATTGGTTCAAACCACGTTTTGTAGCTCTGCATGGGGACACTCTTCCGGATCGTCTGCAGACAACTGTCCCAGACTGTTGCATGATCTCTCATCATACTCAGATCAATTTACCCGTGAGGCAAAACAATTTAATTTTTGCTGCGCAAAAGTCAGAGCATCAGTAAGTTAATGATAATGAGCAAAAAAATGACATGCCAAACCAGGGTTTAGCTATCAGAGACGCTCATATTTGAAATGGCCTGTTGTAAAGGCGCGAGGGATAACAAAGGTGAGAAAAATATCGATACCGCAAAAGCCATTTCTTACTTTTTTAGACATATTTTTTTTCATTGCAGGACTTGGGCTTTATCCCCTTGTGTTTGAAAGAGTTAGATTAAAAAATTAATATTTAATTGAAAATCAATAATTTACAACATGCGCCAAACATAGTCTAAGCAAACAAAACAATGGGAAGAGATAATTTTCCTGGGGGGTAATAGAACGCTACCCTTTCACAGCCCTTGTGTTAACGACCGAAAATAAGCGCTTGTTACGTATAACTCAATAGATCAAATACACAATGTTATATTGCACTTGATGGAAGCAGCAAGATGTTTCACCGAAAAGAGCTTGTATTACATGAAATACGTTGAGGGTTAGTAGAGCTGATAATCGCAGGAAATAAAAAAAATTAAGAATTCATTAACAAAGAATAGTTAAAACTCTTTAGCTTTGATGCGCTGTCGACAAGACAGTTTATCGAAGGGTAAATGCCAAAAAGCTTAATCCTTCATAATAACAGTCGGGTGATTTCTTACAAGAGCGAAGCTTTGCAAAAAACTTCGCTCTTTGTTTTTTACCTGACTGTCAAGCCCAATTGCCTGCCTTGCTCAAGCATAAAGTCAAAGGCCGGTTGGTATTCATTGGGGATGACACCATCAAGAATCGCTTCACGGATGGCTGTTTTGATTAGCCCGACTTCTTTTGAAGGAGGTATTCCAAAGGTTTCCATTATTAGTTCGCCTGACACCGGCGGCTGCCAGTTGCGCAAATGATCCTTTTCCTCTACCACTTTCAGGCGTTGGCGCACCAGTTCGTAATTTTCCAGATAGCGCTTTACTTTATCCGCGTTTTTCGATGTGATGTCCGCTTCGCAAAGCAACATGAGATCGTCAATTTCATCGCCGGCTTCGAAAAGCAAACGCCTGATAGCAGAATCGGTTATATTTTCTTTGGTAAGACTAATAGGCCTCAAATGAAGCTGTACCAGTTTTTGTACGTATTTCATTTTGTGGTCGAGGGGCAGGCGTAGCCTTTTGAAGATGCGGGGTACCATAGTTGCGCCGAGCACTTCGTGGCCGTGAAATGTCCACCCCAATTTGGGATCAAAGCGTTTTGTCGGGGGCTTGGCAATGTCATGCAGGATAGCCGACCAGCGCAACCATAAGTTATCCGTCTTTTTGCACAGGTTGTCTAATACCTCGAGAGTGTGGTAAAAATTGTCTTTGTGGGTTACGCCGTTTTTAGCCTCTACGCCGTGCAGCGCGGTCATCTCGGGAAAGATAATTTCGAGCAACCCCGTATCAAAGAGCAATTTAAAGCCAACCGATGGCTTTTCGGTTTCAATAATTTTGTTAAGTTCGGTGGTAATACGCTCCTGTGAAACGATGTGTATGCGCTGGCGATATTTACTGATGGCTTTGAGGGTTTCTGCTTCAATAGTAAATCCAAGTTGCGTAGAAAAGCGTATGGCGCGCATCATGCGCAAGGGATCGTCAGAGAAGGTTTTCCCGGCCTCTAGCGGCGTTTTGATGATTTTTTCTTCGAGGTGATGCAGTCCGCCAAAGGGGTCCACGATAGAGCCGAAGTCTTCTTCGTTCAGGCTCACGGCCAGTGCATTGATCGTAAAATCCCTGCGATTTTGATCATCGGAGAGCGTGCCGCCTTCTACAAAGGGTTTTCGGGAATCGCTGCGATATGACTCTTTGCGGGCGCCCACAAACTCAATTTCGAGGTCTTTGTGCTTGAGCATGGCCGTGCCAAATCGTTTATATACCGTAACGCGGGGTATAGGCCGGAACGTCTGAGCCACTTCTTCAGCCAGTCGAATGCCGTCGCCCACACACACGATATCCATATCTTTGGAAGGCCTTGCCAGCAGCCGGTCGCGTACATATCCGCCTACCACATAAGCAGGGTACCCCAGTGCCGTCGCTTTGGCGCTGATTACCTGGAAGATTTTCCGTTCTTGTTCCTGAATACTAAATACCACGAGGTTCAGGTATTTTTAGCTTTCAATCAGGCTAGTATTTCGGCCTGACCGTAAGCTGCTTCAATTTCGTCTAACAATTCAAATAGAACGGAAGGCTGATATTCCGTGACCAGCTTGGCCCGGTAGAATTTTATGCCTTCCAGCCCTTTAAAGTAGTTGGTGTAATGGCGCCGGGTTTCCAACACGCCTAGTTTTTCGCCTTTCCAATTGATGGCGTGTTGCAGGTGCGACCTGGCGGCGGCTACTCTTTCCGCCACTGTGGGTGGCGCGAGTAATTCGCCGGATGCAAAATAGTGCTTGATTTCCCGAAATATCCAGGGGTTTCCAATGCTGGCGCGGCCGATCATGATGCCGTCTACGCCGTATCGCCGGCGGTAAGTCATAGCTTTCTGCGGGCTGTCGATATCTCCATTGCCAAAAACGGGGATGTGCAGACGCGGATTTTCCTTTACTTTGGCAATCCACGACCAGTCGGCTTCTCCTTTATACATCTGCTGGCGCGTGCGCGCATGAATAGTAATGGCCTGCACGCCGATATCCTGTAGCCTTTCCGCTACCTCCACAATGTTGATGCTCTTGTCATCCCAACCCAACCTGGTTTTGACCGTGACGGGTTTTGAAGTGGAGCGAATGGCCGCCTGGGTCAGCTCAACCATTTTGGGTATATCCTGCAACAAGCCGGCGCCGGCCATCCGACAAGCAACTTTGGCCACAGGGCATCCATAGTTGATATCTATTACGTCGGGATTGGCGGCTTCTACGATAGCCGCGGCTTCCACCATGCTTTCTACCTGTCCGCCAAAA
>JAEUUQ010000260.1 GCA_016787505.1 Saprospiraceae bacterium
GGTCGAAAACCTCGACCCCATGGGCATCCACACCGGCGATAGCATCACGGTGGCCCCCGCCATGACGCTGAGCGACACCGCCTACCAGGAGATGCGCAACCAGGCCATCAAAGCCATGCGCTCGCTAGGAAATTTTGCAGGAGGCTGCAATATCCAGTTTGCCCAAAACCCCGAAACCGAAGAACTCATCGTTATCGAGATAAACCCCCGCGTATCGCGCTCATCGGCGCTGGCCAGCAAGGCTACGGGCTACCCCATCGCCAAAATTGCCTCTAAACTCGCTATCGGCTACCGCCTCGACGAACTTAATAACCAGATCACCAAAACAACCTCTGCTTTTTTCGAACCCACCCTCGACTACGTGATCGTGAAAATGCCGCGATGGAGTTTTGAGAAATTCCCCGGCGCCGACCACCAACTCGGCTTGCAAATGAAATCGGTAGGCGAGGTGATGGCTATCGGCCGCAATTTCCTGGAAGCCTTGCAGAAAGCCTGCCAGAGCCTCGAAAATAACCGCATGGGCCTCGGCGCCGATAAAAAAGAGTGGATCAGAACCTCCGATGTGCTGGAGCGCCTCGAAAAGGTGAGCGACGACCGCATCTTCCGCCTCAAAGACGCTCTGCGACTCGGCGTACCCGAAAAAACGGTGCAAAAACTCACCCATATCGACCCCTGGTTTATCAAGCAGATCAAGCAGTTGGTCAAAATGGAACAACAGCTGATGCGCTATAACGTGGCCGAAGATATTCCCGAAGATTTTTTCCGCGAACTCAAGGAAGTAGGTTATTCCGACGCCCAGATCGCCTGGCTGATGCGCATCAAAGAAGAAGAAGTTACCCGGCAGCGCTTCCTCCTGGGCATCAAGCGCACCTATAAGATGGTGGATACCTGCGCGGCCGAATTTGAAGCCAAAACCCCCTATTTTTATTCTACTTTCGATAGCGAAAACGAAAGCATTCCCTCCGACCGCCGCAAGGTGGTTGTGCTGGGCTCGGGGCCTAACCGCATCGGACAGGGCATCGAATTCGACTATTGCTGCGTGCACGGCCTCCTCGCCGCCAAAGACGCCGGCTTCGAAGCTATCATGATCAATTGCAACCCCGAGACGGTGTCTACCGATTTCGATGTGGCCGATAAGTTGTATTTCGAGCCCGTCTTCTGGGAGCACCTCGAAGAAATCCTCGAACTGGAAAAACCGGAAGGCGTGATCGTACAGCTTGGCGGACAAACAGCCCTTAAGCTGGCCGGTGAATTTCACAAACGCGGTATTCCCATTATGGGCACCGATTACCATTCGATGGACCTGGCTGAAGACCGCGGCGCCTTCTCCAGCTTGCTCAAAGACCTCGATATCCCTTACCCGCTTTTTGGCGTAGCCGGCGACGCCGACGAGGCCCTTCGCATTGCCAAAGACGTGAAATATCCGGTATTGGTGCGGCCCTCTTACGTGTTGGGCGGGCAGTATATGCGCATCGTGATCAACGACGAAGAGCTGGAACGCCACGTACTGACGATCTTCAAACACATGCCCGACAACAAGGTGCTGGTCGACCACTTCCTCGAACGCGCCAAAGAAGCCGAGATCGACGCCATTTGCGACGGCGAGCAGGTTCACATCATGGGCATCATGGAACATATCGAACCCGCGGGCATCCACTCGGGCGACAGCTCGGCGGTGCTGCCTACCTACAGCCTGTCGGTAGCCGCAGTGGCCACGATGGTGGAATACACCGAAAAACTCGCCAAGGCGCTGAATATCAAAGGACTGATAAATGTGCAATTTGCCATCAAAGGCGACCAGGTATACGTGATTGAAGCCAACCCGAGGGCTTCGCGCACTACGCCCTTTATCGCCAAAGCTTACAAGGTGCCTTATCTGCAGATTGCCACCAAAATTATGTTGGGCACCCACAAACTCAAAGACTTTGATATCAAACCGCAACCCAGCGGTTTTGCTATCAAGGTGCCCGTTTTTTCTTTCGAAAAATTTCCGAACGTAGACAAAAACCTGGGCCCGGAGATGAAGTCAACGGGAGAGTCGATCCGCTTTATCAAAGATTTGTCGGATCCCTTCTTCCGCGAATTAGACCGCAATCGCAATATGTATTTGACAAGGTAGGGAATATCCTTATTTTTGTCCTATGCGTTACCCCATACTCATCGTCAGCCTGTTAGCGCTCATTACGGTATTCTGCAGTCGAAGTGCTCCAACTGCCGATTCGCCCTATCTCAACCTGGCCGACGGCGTCAAGTACGTCGGCATGGAAACCTGCCGCTCCTGCCATACCGACATACATGCTACGTACATACACACCGGCATGGGGCAGTCGTTCGACCGGGCCACCCCGGCGAAAAGCGCCGCTACCTACGGCCCCCACGCCATCGTGTACGATACCGTTAATGACCTGTACTACAAGCCCTTTTTTCGCGACAGCGCGCTTTATATCCTCGAATTTCGGCTCGAAGGCGGCGATACCGTGCATAAACGCCTCGAAAAAGTGAGTTATATCGTGGGCTCCGGGCAGCATACCAACTCCCATATCGTCGATTTCAACGGATACGTGTACCAGGCGCCCATCACCTACTACACTCAGGAAAAGCGCTGGGACCTGGCCCCCGGTTTCGACGAATTAAACGAGCGCTTCGACCGCTTTCTGACCGCCGAATGCATCACCTGCCATAACCACTACCCTCAATTGGTGGAAGGATCTATCAACAAATACGCCCAAATGCCGCGCGGCATCGAATGCGAGCGCTGCCACGGTCCCGGAGAAATACACGTAAGAGAAAAACTGGCCGGACAAATCGTGGACACGGCCACCCAGATCGACTATACCATCGTAAACCCCCGCAAACTGCCCCGCGACCTGCAGATGGACCTCTGCCAGCGCTGCCACTTGCAGGGCGTAGCCGTACTCGAAGACGACAAGACTTTTTTTGATTTCAAACCCGGCATGCCCCTGAACCAGGTGATGAATGTATTTTTGCCCCGCTTTTCCAATTCATCCGACAAGTTTATCATGGCTTCGCAGGCCGACCGGCTGCGGCTCAGTCCTTGCTACCAAATGAGCGAAATGACCTGTCTCACCTGCCACAACCCGCACCGCAGCGTGAAGGAGACGGGCAAAGCGCAATACAACTTCGCTTGTCAAAATTGTCATGCCACCCCAACCTGTTCCGCGCCGGCAGCCACCCGGCAGGCTATGTCAGATGACTGTTCGGGCTGCCATATGCCCCGCTCGGGCAGCACAGATATTCCCCATGTACGCATTACCGACCATTTTATAAGCAAAACAAATGTAAGCGGTAAAAAAGCTGCAACTGCGGCCCCTTCAAATGCCGATTTTTTGGGGTTACAAATATTGACCAAAGACAATCCCTCCCCCCTGGAAATGGCAAAGGGGTATATCGCCGTCTTCGACAAATACCTGGCTTCGCCACTGATGCTCGACTCGGCCAAGTGGTACCTCGACCGCAGCAAAGCGCCCCGGAAAAAGCAATTTCCCACACTGGTGCATTACCATTTTGCCAGAAAAGATTATGGCGCGATAGCCACTTTAGCCGCCAAAAACGACCCTGTAAAAGAAACCGACGGATGGACGGCCTATCGCATCGGCGAAGCCATGTACCAAACCCAAAATTACGCGCAAGCCGTGGCCTTTTACGAACGCTCGCTGGAGCTGTTGCCCTATCAACTCGATTTTCGCGAAAAACTAGCCATTGCATA
>JAEUUQ010000272.1 GCA_016787505.1 Saprospiraceae bacterium
GGCGCCGGGCCAGGAGCCCATCGAATTGCCGCTTTACGGCCTCCAGGCATACGGCGAAGCCACCTACACCATCTACGACGGCGGGGTGATCAAAGCTACCAAGGCTCTCGAAAATCAGCAATACCAGGTGTCAAGGCAGGCATTGGAAGTTGACCTGTACCAATTGCGGCAACAAGTCAACCAGCTATACCTCGGCATCCTGCAAATGCGCGCGCAGGACAGTCTGCTGCAATACGCCCGGCACACCCTCGAATCGCGGCTCGATGCCGTGGAGGCCGGTGTGCGTCATGGTATCGCCCTGCCTACCGAAGCCGACCGGATCAGGGTGGAATTACTGCGTATCGACGCCAACCGCGAAGAAGCAAAGGGCCGCGAAAAGTCGCTGCTGGCTACGCTCAACGCCTATACCGGCAAGGAACTGGATGAAAATACGACGCTGCAACCTCTGCAAATCCGGTTGACATCCTTTCAAACGCCCACCCAACGCCCCGAGTTGCAGCTTTTCGACCTCCAAAAACAACAATTGCTGGCCCAGTCGCCGCTTATTCATGCCAAAACCAAACCCAAAGTCAACGCCTTCATCCAGGCAGGCCTGGGTTATCCCAATCCTCTCAACTTTTTCGACACGGAGGTAAGCCCTTATGGCATTGCAGGCTTGCAACTGCGCTGGAATTTCTGGGATTGGGGCCAATCCAAAAAAGAGTTGGAAGTACTTAGCGTAAAAAGTCAACTCATCGACAACCAGAAACAAACCTTCGAGTTTAATGTGCGCCTGCAGGACGGGCGCTTCAGCGAAGAGGCTGCTAAACTGACCAATCTCATCGCTAACGATCGAAAAATTGCGGATTTGCAACACAACATCTTGCAACAGGTCCAAGCCCAGCTCGAACACGGCACGGCCACCGCTGCTGATTATATCGCCCAGCTTAACGCCGAATTGCAGGCCAGGCTCAGCCTGCGCCTCCACGAATTGCAATTGCAGCAGTTGTACGTCGACTACCTGAACCTCAGCGGACAGCCGCTGCCTTCTAGTCGATAAGACTGTACGACTGTACGATCGTAGAGGTCGTACAGTCGTATAGTCAAAAACTATGTCATTTTTCATTTTTAAAATAATAGCGCCATGAAGGCCATACCATCCGTGATCTTATTTTCTTTGTTAACGCTAATGATAACCGCTTGTAACGACAACGGCCAACTTGCCGATGCTTACGGCAACTTCGAAGCCGTCGACGTCACCGTGAGCGCCCAGGCCGGCGGCCAACTCGTCTTTTTTGAAGTGATAGAAGGCCGGCCGCTGAAAAAGGGCCAACTGGTGGGCCTTGTGGATACCCAACAACTCCACTTGCAACAATTGCAGCTCAAGAGCGCCATGCGCGCATTGGGAAAAAGAGTACAAGACCCCGGTCCGCAAATTGACGTACTCATCGCGCAGCGCCAAACATTGGAACGCGAAAAAAAGCGCTTCGAAGCCCTCGTAGCCGACAAAGCGGCCACCCCCAAACAACTCGACGATATCAGCTCGCAGCTAACCGTAGTAAATAAACAAATAGAAGCTGCAAGCCGCCAAGCGCAAATAGCCAACAGGGGTATACTCAGCGAAACAGACCCCATGCAGGCCCAACTCAACGTGCTGCGCGAACAACTGCGCAAATGCTACATCTATAACCCCATCGACGGCGTAGTACTCACCAAAATAGCCGAACCCCAGGAAATTGTGGGTTTCGGCGCCCCCCTTTACCGCATCGCCAACCTCGATACGCTGGTGTTGCGGGCGTACATCAGCGGCGATCAACTGGGATTGGTGAAAACAGGCCAACAAGTGACCGTAAAAGTCGACGCCGGCAAAGGCAAACTCAAATCCTATACCGGCGCCCTTACCTTTATCTCCGACCAAAGCGAATTTACTCCCAAAACCATCCAAACCCGGGATGAACGCGTCAACCTGGTCTACGCCGCCAAAATCGCCGTAGCTAATGACGGTTTTCTCAAAATCGGCATGCCCGCAGAAGTTTATTTCCCACAAGCTCAAGCCCAGAAAAAATGACGACGATCGATGTGCGCGATGTGTACAAAAATTACGGCAAAACCAGGGCACTGGAAGGTATTTCCCTGCGGGTAGAGGAGGGCGAAATATTCGGCCTCATCGGCCCCGACGGCGCCGGCAAAACCACGCTGTTCCGCATCCTCACTACCCTGCTTACACCCGACAAAGGCTCGGCAACCGTGTTGGGCTACGACGTAGTAAAGGATTTTAAAGCTATCCGCAAACTCGTGGGTTATATGCCTGGGCGGTTTTCGCTGTACCAGGATTTGACTGTGCTCGAAAACCTGCAATTTTTTGCACAGGTTTTCGGATCTACTATTGAGGAAAACTACTACCTCATCAAGGATATCTACCAACAGATCGAACCGTTTAAACACCGGCGCGCCGGACAACTATCGGGCGGGATGAAACAAAAACTGGCGCTGTCCTGCGCCCTCATCCACAAACCCAGGATACTTTTCCTCGACGAGCCCACCACCGGGGTAGATGCCGTTTCTCGAAAAGAATTCTGGGATATGCTCCACCGCTTGCGCAAAGAAGGCATTACCATCCTGGTATCAACGCCCTACATGGACGAAGCCGGCAAATGCGACCGCATCGCGCTGATACAAAAAGGCCGCCTGCTCGCTATCGATACCCCGGCAGGTATTGTCAATGCTTTTGAAAAACCCTTGTGGGCGGTGCAAACCGACCAGATGCACCTCGTGTTGCAGGCACTGCGCAGACACGCCAACGTCGCGTCGGTATTCCCCTTCGGCGACGTATTGCACTTGACACCCAAAAGCGATTTTACTACCGGCGAACTGTCGAACTACCTCTTGAATTCCGGTTTCCCCGGCGTCGATATCTCGCTAATACCGGCAACTATCGAAGATTGTTTCATGGAACTTATGGCCGAATAAAGCACACATTTATGACCCACGAACCCGTCATCATCGCCCGGCAGCTCACCAAACGTTTTGGTCCGTTTACCGCTGTAGATGCGATAAGCTTTGAGGTTGAAAAAGGCGAAATTTTTGGCTTCCTCGGCGCCAACGGCGCAGGCAAAACTACGGCTATGCGCATGCTGACCGGCCTGCTCACACCTACCTCCGGACAAGCTTCGGTGGCCGGCTTTGACGTATTCCGCTCTGCCGAGCAAATCAAACGCCATATCGGCTATATGAGCCAGCGTTTTTCGCTTTACGAAGACCTTACGGTAAAAGAAAACATACGCCTGTTTGGAACCATTTACGGCCTCACCCAACGGCAAATTAACGACAAGACCTTCCAATTGCTTCGCAAATTGGGCCTATTGGATGAGGCAAAACAACTAGTGGGCGCCCTGCCGCTGGGCTGGAAACAAAAACTGGCCTTCTCTATCGCCCTGATCCACGAACCGAAAATCGTTTTCCTCGACGAGCCTACCGGCGGCGTAGACCCCATCACCCGCCGCCAATTCTGGGAACTCATCTACCAGGCCGCCCACGAAGGCGTCACGGTTTTTGTCACTACCCACTACATGGACGAATCAGAATACTGCCACCGCGTATCCATTATGGTCGATGGCCGCATCGCCGCACTGGATACGCCCCGGCAATTAAAATTGACATACGAAGCTGACAGCATGGACGAGGTTTTTGTCAAATTGGCACGTACAACTTCCTTATCCTGATAATCAAATACTTATGAAAACGCTCTGGGCTTTTGTCCTTAAGGAAATATACCACATCCTGCGCGACCGCCGCACCCTGTTCATCCTCTTCGGGATGCCCGCTGCGCAAGTGCTCATCTTCGGCTTTGCCGTCACTAACGAATTCAAAGGCGCCTCTTTCGCGATTTACGACCAGTCGAACGACCCCGTGAGCATTGCCCTGGGCCGACACATGTCGGGCAGCGGGCATTTTAAGCAAACTGTCGTAGCCCATCGCACCGAAGATATCCACCAAGCCTTTCAATCGGGAAAAATAAAAATGGCCTTGGTCATTCCGCCCGATTTCGGCGACCGCTACCGCAGTGGCAACCGCCCCGAAGTGCAAGTCATCGCCGACGGATCAGACCCCAATACGGCCACTACGCTTGTCAATTATGCCTCCATGATGATAGCGCAATTTAAAGCCCAGCGCGTCAATCAGCCGTTCCATATCGAGGTGGCCACCCGAATGGTGTATAACCCCGAACTCAAAAGCGTTTTTATGTTTGTGCCGGGAGTAATTACACTCGTACTCATGCTCATTTCGGCATTGATGACCTCCCTCACACTGGCAAAAGAAAAAGAAACGGGCACCATGGAACTATTGCTCGTATCGCCGCTGCACCCTATGATGATTATCGTCGGAAAAGTACTGCCCTACGTACTGCTTTCTCTGATCAACGCCGTGTTGATCATTGCAATGGGCGTCTACATCTTTGATGTGCCTATCAAAGGCAGTTTGATAGCCTTGCTCGGGTTGAATACGTTGTTTATCATCACTGCTTTGTCGCTGGGAATCCTCATTTCAACCCGTACCCAAACCCAGCAATCTGCTATGTTAATTTCGCTGCTAAGCCTTATGATGCCGTCCATGCTTTTGTCGGGTTTTGTGTTCCCCATAGAGAGTATGCCCTGGCTGCTCCAAATGATTTCCACTGTCATCCCGGCAAAATATTTCATCATCAGCCTGAAAGCTATCATGCTCAAAGGAGTGGGGCTGATAGTCGTTTGGCGCGAAGTATCCGTATTAGCCATACTCACGTTTGTGTTTTTACTGGCCAGTTGGAAAAATTTCAAACTCCGCCTGGAATAATCCACCCAAAATCCTGATCTGATGCGCATTATATTAATACTAATTTGGAAAGAATTGCTGCAGGTGGTCCGCAATAGGGCGATGATCCCCATACTGACCGTCATACCGATTGTGCAGCTCATTTTGCTCTCATTTGCAGCTACCAACGAAGTAAAAAAAATCGGTTTGGCAGTATGCGACAATGACCACAGCACCTTTTCCCGAAGGTTGCGCGAGCAGTTTTTGTCGTCAGATTATTTTGTACTAAAATTGTATACCGACGATGAAAAAGCTGCCGCAGCTACCCTTGAAGACGACCAGGCCGACGCGGTATTAGCCATTCCTCCCGGTTTCGAGCGGCAATTGCTGCGCGGCCAAGCCAGTAGTCTGCAACTGCAGGTAAATGCCATCAACGGCGTCAAAGGCGGACTGGCCGGCGCCTATGCAGGCTCGGTGATTCAGTCGTTGCGCCGCGACCTTTCCCTGGAAATCGTACCCGTAGTCCGGCAAAAACCGGCAGTTGCGGCGCCCATTTCGGTAAGCTATCGCCACTGGTACAACCCCGAATTGGAGTACCAGACCTTTATGGTGCCCGGCATCCTGGGCGTGTTGGTGACCATACTTACGATGATGCTAACTGCGATGAACATCGTCAGGGAGCGTGAAATAGGCACTATCGAGCAACTCAACGTAACCCCCATCCGCAAATACCAGTTTATCATCGGCAAATTGCTGCCTTTCCTGTTCATCGGCTTATTCGACCTGGCCATCGGCCTCACCGCCGGCAAGCTCATCTTTGATATCCCTATGCTGGGCAGTCTGTGGCTGGTCTTCGCCTTTTGTGTCATCAACCTCATCGCCACGCTGGCCGTGGGCATGCTCATTTCTACCGCCGCAGAAACCCAGCAACAGGCTATGTTTATCTCCTGGTTTTTTATGATGATTTTTATCCTGATGAGCGGTCTGTTTACGCCTATCGATAGTATGCCCCTTTGGGCGCAATACCTCACTATACCCAACCCCATCGCCCATTTCGTGGATGTGATGCGCAAGGTATTGCTCAAAGGCAGCGGTTTTGAGGATATCAAAGACCATTTCTATACGATGCTGGTATTAGGTCCGCTGCTGATTACATTGGCTATTTGGCGCTATCGAAAGACTATTGCGTGAACGGTTCTCTGTTCTCTGTTCTCCGTTCTCTGTAAAGTGTAACTGGCAAAGATAAAGAACCGATAACAGAGAACGGACAACGGACAACGGACAACCGAAAAAACCAGGCATTCATCCATGATTAGCGCCTCTTTATATAAATAATTCGCACCTCTATGGCGGCTTCCATAGTATTGTGTGAATAAATCACGTGCCATGTTTCATAAAATTACCCTGACTGCATGTTTGGTCATTGCCTTCGCAGGTCTGACCCTCGCGCAAGAGTCGTGGTCGCTGGAAAGATGCGTTACCTACGCCACACAGAACAGCTTGTCTGTCAAACAAGCGCAAAATGGCGTCAGAAACGCCGAACTATCGCTCAAGCAAGGTCAATTCAACCGGCTGCCCAGTCTCAATAGCAGCATCAGCGGCGGCTACCAGTTTGGCCGTACTATTGACCCTACGACCAACGAGTTTAAAACCGAAAGCATCGGCTTTAACAGCTATTCGATCAGCGCCGGCGCATTGGTTTACGGCGGCAACCAGGTCAACAATACGATCAAACAAAGCAAGGTCGACCTGGAAGCTGCCCAACTCGACGCCCGCGCCGCCACCAATAATGTGGCGCTGAGCGTGGCC
>JAEUUQ010000042.1 GCA_016787505.1 Saprospiraceae bacterium
AACCATACACACCGTCGTCTTTGATCTGGGCGGCGTACTCATCGATTGGAACCCCGAATACGTGTACCGCCAAATTTTTGAAGACGAAGCCGAGCGGCGCTATTTCCTGACCGAAGTGTGCAGCCCGCACTGGAACGAACAGCAGGACGCCGGGCGCTCGCTGCAGGAAGCCACCGAATGGCTGGTGGGGCAATATCCGGATTACGAACCCCAGATCCGCGCCTACTACGGCCGCTGGCAAGAGATGCTCGGCGGGGCTATTCCCGAAACAGTGGAGATATTGAACCAATTGCGCGAGCAAAACTCCCACCGGCTATTGGCGCTCACCAATTGGTCGGCGGAAACGTTCCCCACGGCTCTCGAAATGTTCGACTTTTTGCACCATTTTGAAGGCATACTCGTTTCCGGACAAGAAAAACTCATCAAACCCGATCCGCGCATTTACCATTTGCTGATTAACCGCTACGGCCTCAATCCCGGCGAGTCGCTGTTTATTGATGATAATCCCAGGAATGTGGAAGGTGCCCGGGCAGTGGGGCTTCAGGCTGTTCACTTTCAGTCGCCGGGGCAATTGCGGGAGGCATTAGAGGAACAGGGTATTTTGCGACTGTAGGACTGTACGACTGTAGGACTGTACGACTGTACGACTGTACGACTGTACGACTGTAGGACTGTACGACTGTACGACTGTAGGACTGTACGACTGTACGACCGTACGATCAAACGTCCTACAGTCGTACAGTCGTAAAGTCGAGTCGGAAAGTCGTACAGTCGTAAAGTCGTAAAGTCGCATTATATTTGCGCCCTGTTCATAAAAAAACAAGTCATGATCGGACAACTTCAGGATAGCAATATCAAACTCAAGCGTATATTTATCGAATCGCGCCTGCCCGAAGCGTTGGCGCCATTACAAGCGCTTGCGCACAACATATGGTGGTCGTGGAATGCAGAAGCCACCGCTTTGTTTCAAGCCATCGACGCCGAGCGGTTCAAAGAACTGAACTACAACCCCATAGCCTTGCTCGACGACCTCAGCGGCGAGCGCACCCAGGAGTTATTGGCCGACAAAGCCTTCATGGAGCGTTTGGCGAGGGTAGAAAAAGAATTCGCGGCTTACCTCAAAGAAAAACCGGATACCAAGAGCCCCAAAATAGCGTATTTTAGCATGGAATTCGGCCTGCACATCTCGCTGCGCCTGTATTCCGGCGGACTGGGCGTTTTGGCCGGCGATTACCTCAAGGAGGCCAGCGACGCCAACTCCAACCTGGTAGCGGTGGGATTGTTGTACCGCTACGGCTATTTCCAACAATCGATTTCGCTCAACGGCGACCAGATCAACAATTACCCGCCCCAGCAGTTTACCAAAATGCCTATTGTCCCCGTGCGCGACGACTCGGGCGAATGGCTGAAAATTCGCATCAACCTGAAAGAAAGGGTGGTGTTTGCCAAAGTATGGGAGCTCAAAGTAGGCCGCGTGCCCCTCTATCTACTCGATACCGATATCGACGAAAATAGCTGGGAAGACCGCAGCCTTACCCACCAATTATACGGGGGCGACAACGAACACCGACTGAAACAGGAAATCCTGCTGGGCATCGGCGGTATACGGGTTTTGGAAGCTATGGGCATCCAGGCCGACGTATACCACTGCAACGAAGGCCACGCTGCTTTTATGAGCCTCGAACGCCTGCGCAATTATATCAATAACGATCGCCTGCATATCGATGAAGCTATCGAACTGGTAAGGGCTTCGTCGTTGTTTACTACACATACGCCTGTGCCCGCCGGCCACGATTATTTTCCTGAAAGCCTGCTCCGACCCTATTTTTACGAGTATGTCCAGGATTTGGGTATTAACTGGGATCGTGTGATGGCCTGGGGAAAAGCCGACCCCACCGACCCCGGCGAGTTATTTTCGATGAGCCATCTGGCTATCCGTATGTCGCAGGAAGTCAACGGCGTGAGCAAACTTCACGGCGAGGTATCGCGTAAAATGTTTAACAACTTATTCCCGGGTTATATCCCCGAAGAACTCCATATCGGCCACGTGACCAACAGCGTACATTATCCCACCTGGATAGCGCCCGAATGGCACGATTTGTACGAAGAAACATTTGGGAAAAAATTTCTTCGCGATCAATACAATCACGCACACTGGCGGCTGATTCATAAAGTGGCCGACGAACGTATTTTGGCCGTTCGCCGGGGTTTGAAGCAAAAACTCATCCGGTACGTCAAGAAAAAAATGCAAGACGACCTCACGCGCCGCGGCGAGAACCCCCGCGCCATTTTTGAGGTACTCAACAACATAGCCGAAGACGCCCTGGTCATCGGATTTGCGCGCCGGTTTGCCACTTATAAGCGCGCCCAGTTGTTGTTTTCCAATATTGAACGGCTGGCGGAGATCGTTAACGACGCCCAGCGCCCCGTATTATTCATCTACGCAGGCAAGGCGCATCCCGCCGATAGCGGTGGGAAAGAACTCATCAGGCAGATCGTACACCTTTCCAAACGCCCCGAATTTGCCGGCAAAGTGCTTTTCCTGGAAGATTATAATATGGAAATCGCCAAACTAATGGTGCAGGGCGTCGACATCTGGCTCAATACGCCCACCCGCCCCATGGAAGCTTCGGGCACCAGCGGCATGAAGGCCGTGCTCAACGGCGTGTTGAATTTCAGCGTACTCGACGGCTGGTGGGCAGAAGGCTATCGCCCCGATGCAGGCTGGGCGCTGCCATTGAAAGATACCTACACGGAATCCCACCTCCAAAATGAACTCGACGCCGAAACGCTTTACAATATTTTAGAAAATGAAATTGTCCCCACCTACTACGATACCGACGAAAAGGGTATCTCCACGCGCTGGGTGCAATTTATCAAAAATAATATCGCCGAAATTGCGCCCGAATTTACCATGCAGCGCATGCTCGACGACTATTATTCGCGCTTTTACCACAAACTTGCACAGCGTTTCCGCCAATTAAAACAAGCCGGCAACAGCCGCGCCATCGAAATCAGCGCATGGAAAAGCCAGTTCCAAAAGCAATGGCCGCAAATAGAACTCGCCGGCCTCGACGCGTTTGATACCGACAACCATGCCCTGCCAATGGGTAAACCCTTTTTTGCAAAATTGCATTTGCGGGTCGATGGACTGAATCCCCAGGAAATAGGCGTGGAAATCGTCTTTTTCAAACGCATAAATGACGACGAGCTCGAAATCAGAATGGTGCAGGAGCTTGCATTCGCCGACGAAGCGCGCCACGTGGCCACCTATACCTGCGAGGTAGATCCGCATATGACCGGCGTATACGAATACGGCTTCCGGGTATTCCCCAAAAAGGAATGGCTGGCCCACCGGCAGGATTTTCTGCTGGTACAGTGGCTCTAGTTGCGCAACAAGCCTTACCTTTATGACAAAGGATTAACGTATGCCGGATTTAGAGGCTATTTCAACCGTAGGCGTGATCGGATCAGGCAGCTTTGGCCTGGCGGTGTCCAACCTGTTGGCGCACAACGTAGACGTGCTGCTTTTCAGTCGCCGGGCTTCGCTGGTAGAAGAAGTCAACCTGCACCACCGGCATTTGGATGTCAAATTATCGGATCGCATCCAGGCCACCTCCGATATCCAGGAAATCGCCGAGCGTTGCTTTTTGTTGTTTCCCATCGTGCCTTCAGCCAGCTTTCGCCGGATGATGCGCAACCTGGGACCGCATTTGCGGCCCTACCACATCCTCATTCACGGCACCAAAGGTTTTGACGTGCACGGCATGGAGGACAAAGAGGAAACCCTCCAGGAAATCAGCCGCCAGGACGTACACACGATGAGCGAGGTGATGCGCCAGGAAAGCGTAGCCGTAAGGGTAGGTTGCCTTTCGGGCCCCAACCTGGCCAGCGAGATTCTGGAAGGCCAACCCACCGCGACACTCATCGCCAGCCAGTTTAAAGAAGTGATCAACCTGGGCAAAGCAGTGCTCAACAGCAGGCATTTCCACGTATTCGGCTCCCACGACCTGATAGGCGCCGAATTGGCCGGGGCCCTCAAAAATATTATAGCCATCGGCTCGGGCATCCTGGCCGGCAAAGGCCTGGGCAAAAATATCCAGGCCATGCTGATTACCCGCGGCCTCACCGAGATGGTGCACTTCGGCGACGCGATGGGCGCCGACAGCTCCGCGTTTTTCGGCACCGCCGGCATCGGCGACCTCGTGGCCACCGCTACCAGTAGCAATAGCCGCAATTTTACTTTCGGCTACCGCCTCGGCCGTGGAGAAACCCGAGAGGAAATCGCACTCACGATGCCCGAAGTGGCCGAAGGCGTGCGTACCCTCCAAATTGCCCGCCACCTGGCCAAAAATGCCAAGCTGCACCTCCCCATTATAGAGGTGCTCTACCGTATTGCTTTTGAAAATTATGATATCAACCGCGCCATAGAATTTCTTATGACATTCCCCTATGACGTGGATGTGGACTTTCTTTGAAGGTTGTCGGTTGTAAGTTGTAGGGTTGTAGGTAAACGTATAAACCTATAAACAAAGCTACAACCGAAACCTACAACCTACAACCTACAACCTACAACTATGATAGTAATCACCGGCGCCGCAGGTTTCATCGGCAGTATTTTAGTACAAAAACTCAACGAGGAAGGACACCTCAACTTATTACTCGTGGATGATTTCAGCCGCGATGACCGGCAGCGCAATCTGCTGGGTAAGAAATATATCGCCAAATTTCACCGCGATGACTTTCCGGATATCCTGGCGCGAATGCATGCCGATATTCAATTCATCTTTCACATCGGCGCCCGCACGGATACCACCGAGCAGGACACGGCCATTTTTGACCAACTCAACCTCAACTACACCAAAACGTTGTGGAATATGTGCGCGCAGTTCGGCATTCCCCTGGTATACGCCTCTAGCGCGGCCACCTACGGCATGGGCGAACACGGCTACAACGACGATCACGACATCGTTAAGGAGTTGAAACCGCTCAACCCTTACGGCCGCTCTAAAAACGACTTCGATATCTGGGCTTTACAGCAAAAAAATGAGCCCCCGCATTGGTACGGGCTCAAATTTTTCAACGTCTACGGTCCCAACGAATACCACAAAGGCCGCATGGCTTCGGTGATCTTTCACACCCTGAACCAGATCAAGGCCAGCGGACAAATGAAGCTGTTCCGCTCGCACCGCGCCGGCATCGGCGACGGCGAGCAGAAGCGCGATTTTATTTATGTGAATGACGTAGTGGATGTATGCTATTTTTTATTTAAAAATTGCCCCGCCGGCGGCTTATACAATGTAGGCACGGGTAAAGCCCGCACTTTCCTCGACCTGGCTACGCTTACTTTTAATGCTATGGGGCTTTCGCCAAATATAACCTTTATCGATACCCCGCAAGATATCCGCGATACCTACCAGTATTTTACCGAAGCGAATATGGAAAAATTGCGCGCCGCCGGCTATGATAAGCCTTTTTACTCGCTGGAAGCGGGCATTGCGGATTACGTAGCAGCCTACCGGTCTGATCGTTTGTAACGGTCTGACCGGTAAACAGACCGGTAAAACCCGACCTTCGTCGAAAGAATAATTACGCCTGCACTAAATCACCTACCTTTTACTGTTTTTTTCACCTGACTAAAAAAATTAAATTATGAAACCATTTTTCCTGCTCTTGCCGCTAATCGCTTTCTTTGCCGCCTGTACAGGCGAT
>JAEUUQ010000350.1 GCA_016787505.1 Saprospiraceae bacterium
TTAACCCCATTCATATTCCTGTAATTTTGTGAACTCTACCTAAACAACAAAAAAGGCAAAGTGATTATTCAATAACATGAAAAATATAAAAAAAATAGCATTTCAGGTGTTTTTTGTTGTACTAAACCTGTGCAGCGCCTGTCAGGGCGCTGGCGAAAAGCACTATATTTTCCTGGGGCACCCCTACGACTGGCACGACGGCGCCCGGGTGGATCCTCGCCTGGAGCGTTTGGATTACAACCGTTTCGACCAGATCTGGCTGGGCGGCGATGTATGCAGTCGCACTACCGAACAGCCCCAAACACTGGTTTACCTCGACAGCATCTTTGACCTCGACGCACCTGGTACACATTGGACATTGGGCAATCACGACGTGATGTTCGGCCACCCCGAGCGAATCAGCCAGGCTACCGGCAGACCTTCTTTTTACAGTGCCTGGGCAGATGGTATGGTGCTATTAGTGCTCAATACAAACCTGTTTTGGCCTTATCCCAGTAAACCCGCACAGGAAAACTGTGAAGAAAAAAAAGTGCAACTGGCGCTTATTCAGCAAATTACCGATACGATCAGCCGGGCTTCCCATCTCGTAATTCTCCACCACTATGCACTTTTTACCGAGCTAAAAACCGAAAAAGACGCCGACGCATTCAATCTCAATCCTCAATTTTTACAGGCAACCTGTGATTCTGCCTCCTGGGTCACTCCCTGGCTGTACCCAAGGCTAAAAAGCGTGCAAAGTCGCGGCGTAAAAGTAGTATTGATTGGCGGAGATTTCGGTATGCGCGCCAAAACCTTCGCCTACCAAACGCCGGAAGGCATTTTGCTGCTGGGTTCGGGCATAAACAACAGCGTGGATCGCAGCTACGCCCCTGAATACGTCACTAACTTCGATCCCGATAAAGTATTGATACTGCATCACCGTCCGAAGCACCGAAGTTTATCCTGGTCTTTTGCAGATCTGGATTCGCTGGTAGCGAGGTGATAAATCCATTCCTTATCTTTGCGCTTCACTAAATTTTAAAAACCATGAAATATTTGTCCACCCTGTCCATGATGGCCTTTTTTACTATGCTCCTGCTCTCAGCCTGTAAAAACGACGGCGATGCCGGCAGTGATGCTGCCGTGCAGAACGCGACGCCCGCTGCTCCTGCCGATGGTACAGTGCAAACGCCTGCTGTTACGCCGCCCACCCAAGAGCCTGCGCAAAATGCTGCGGGCATATGGCACTATACCTGTCCGAAGGGTTGTGAAGGCGGCGCCGGTACGGCAGGCGCTTGTGCGAAATGCGGCACTGCCCTGGCACACAATCAGGGTTATCATACTACTAATACCGAGCCTTCGCTTACTGTCGGTGGTAATAATCAGACGACTCCTGCCGTCACGCCACCCCAGCAAGAGCCTGCGCAAAACGCCAAAGGAGTGTGGCACTATACCTGTTCAAAAGGTTGTGCAGGCGGCGCCGGCAGCGCTATCGCCTGTGCAAAATGCGGCTCCACCCTGGCACACAATGCGTCGTACCACCAGTAGTCGCGGGAAAATGAGAGAATGACCACATTCTCTCATTTTCACATCTACTTGCCACCCTTATCCACAAACTGTTCGTACGACATCGTTTTGAAGTGATCGCCCCCGATAAACCGGAGTTCTTTCAGCATCGTTGCGGCATCTTTATAACCCGGGGAAATCGAAATGCGGTCTTGCTTCTCATCGAGATACACAAATGAGGGATAGCCCAGTTGGCCTTCCAGAAGCGAAACGGCTAATTCATGTACTCCGCGGCGGCCGTGGTTGGCTATAAATTTGAGCGTGTGCCCTTTATAAGCGATATTCTCTTTTTGTTCGGCGTTAAATTTCACCGGATAATAGTTTTCGGCCAGATAAGCGGCTACTTTAGGATCGGAAAACGTATTGGCGTCCATCTTCTTACACCAGCCGCACCAATCGGTATACAAGTCGATAAATATCTTCTTCGGTTTTTTCTCGCTCAGTGCAACGGCCTCTTCGAACGTATACCATTTCAGCGGATTTTCGGCTGCGTCAGCCACGGGTTTGGCGGCGGGTACCGCAAAAGCATAGATACCGATGGCAGCCATAACAACGGCGGCGCTTACCAGAACTTTTTTCATTTTCAGTTATTATGTTGATAATTAGCGATAATTACAAAAACAAAGATACAAGGCTACATCTTATCGCGTGGCCAGATTAAGAGAAATTTAACATGCAAACCGCCCTCAGGAAAATCGTAGTGGCCGTAGGAGGCTCCAGCGGCGCCATCTATGCCAAAGTCTTGCTCGACAAATTGCAGGCCATGCAAGGCCGGCTGGCCGACGTAGGCGTGGTGATGAGCGACAATGCCAAATTCAATTGGCGCTACGAACTGGGAAACGAGGATTATACCGGCTATCCATTTAAATTTTATAGCACCCACGATTTCATGGCGCCCTTTGCTTCGGGTTCTGCGCAATACGACGCCATGATCATCTGTCCTTGTTCGATGGGCTTGCTGGGGCGCATTGCCTCCGGCGTATCTACCGACTTAACAACCCGCGCTGCCGATGTAATGCTCAAAGAACGCCGCCGTTTGATTTTGCTCGTGCGCGAAACGCCTTACAATCTCATCCATATTAATAATATGAAAACGGTAACCGAAGCCGGCGGCATTATTTGCCCCGCCAGTCCGTCGTTTTACAGCAAACCCGCTACTTTCGAAGCACTGGCCGCCACGGTCGTCGACCGGGCCCTCGACCTGGCCGGGCTCAGCGTGAAGAGCTTTCGCTGGGGGGAGAATGGCGAATGACGAATGACGAATGACGAATGACGAATTAGGGGTGTTAAGAGAAATAAGAATCATGATATTTTTACAGAAAAGGCTCTCAAATATGACCTCGGAGAGGTCAAACATTTG
>JAEUUQ010000359.1 GCA_016787505.1 Saprospiraceae bacterium
TTTAATTTGGAGCGCATCTTCGAGCAGCATATGCTTGAGAGAGGGGATTTCGTGCCAGTCGCCTTCCACGGCCCAGGCCTTGCGGGTGTGTCCGTCGGCTTCGGTCACGGGGTCGAGTTCGATCACGCGGTCGGCCTGGAGAAGATTTTGAGATTTATCGTCTTGGGGATTTCCTTGCGGGAGGCCCCAGTTTTCGCCTGCCTCCTTATCGTTTACGAGAAAAATTTCCAGACCGCGTTCCTGAAAACGGTATATGATAAGGTTAACTTTTTCGCTTAAGCTCATGACAGCAATTTTGAATTACCCCAAAAAATCAGAAGCAAAACAACGCGGGGTATAAAAGGTTCAACACTTGCGTGTAGTTGCTTGATATTGGGCGGCAATTTAAGCCGGAAAACAGAGATTCTCAAAAGAAGCGGCATATATATTTATTCGACCTTGCGGTTTACCAGTTCCAGCACGGAGAGGGCAAGCAGCAGCGTTTCTTCTTCTTCGGTGATATCGTTTTTCAAAAATTCGAAGGCACGCTGGCTGAGGCCCTTACCTGCTGCGGGGGTGGCAGATACCAGGCTGCCCACTTCGCGGTTGTTGATGCGAACGGGGAGCAATGCGTTTTGGGTCTCGGGCTGGAGAATAGCGATGGGTTTGCCCGATTTGGCGCTCAGGAGGGTATTGTCTCTATAAGTCCCCACCAGTTTGTTGTCAATCACCACCTGCACGCCTTTGGGCCTGATCCAGAAGGCGTATTCGTGGCTGGCCGAGCGGGCATAGAGCAGGGCATGGCGGCCGCGACCCAGGAATTGTTTGTAACTATATGCAATGATGGGCTCGTTGTAAATGGTAGTGAATATACCTTTTGCGGAGGTCGTCCAGCGTTTGCGCAGTACCTGTTTGATCTGGCTGAGCGAAAACAGTTCGAGTTCTTTTTTGTCAATGGGCACCAGTTCACCGACCCATTTCTGCATATCGAGGCGCATGTTGTTGACTTCCTGCTGCATTTTGCGTTCGCCCGGCTGGAAGAGTTTCATTACCTGGGTTAACAGCACTACGCCGATGACGGCTACGATGAGGGTTAGTATTGCGAGGATGGCCATAATTTACTGTGTTATTCTCTGTTCTCTGTTCTCTGTTCTCTGTTCTCTGTTCTCGGTTCTCGGTTCTCGGTTCTCGGTTCTCTGTTAAGTTTTACTGGCAAAGTTAATGAACGGATAACAGAGAACCGAGAACGGATAACAGAGAACGGACAACCGACTTAAAATCCCGCCTGTTGATTCACCTGAATGCCGTAATCTTCCGGGCGTTCCAGTTGATTTCGGCGGGTTTGCAGGGCAATCTTGTCTGCCGGCGACCAAAATGAGAAATCTGCCGCTAAAATAGCGTCGAGTTCGGCGATTATTTTTTCGCGGCTTTCCCAATAAGTAACACCGGCTTGGGTCATATCGTTGAGCAAATCGGCTTTAAGTGCCGTAATTTCCGGTTCGAAGCGTTTGCTGCGGGCCAGGAGTGTCTGCACTTGCCGGAGCAGGAACAGGTGCCGGCCGCGCCCCAGCAGGCTGTGTCCGCTGTAATCGGTAGTTTGGATGGTCCACACCGGGAAAAAATAGGCGATGCTGTCTTCCGGAAAGGCGCTGATAAAAAGCTGTATCAGCTCGTCGTCGTCGCTTTCGGGGGTTTGCCGGGCTTTTTGCAGCCATTGGCGGTAATCTTCAAACAGATGGTAGGCCGCGCCCTCGGCCACCAATTGCGGGGCATACCCGGGGAATACCTCGCCCAACCAAAACAAGTCGGCAGGAGCGCTGTTTGCCGGGGTTACCCTGGCTGCAAGCACGTTAATAAGCGAATCGCATTGCGTGCGTCCGTTGCGAAATACGACGGCAAAATCATCGGCATCGGCGATAGCCTGGTATTCTTCGCGGTACTGGGACAGCCGGGCCCGAAAGGGCGCGCCGGCCAAACTCTGCAAGCGGTTTTCCAGATTAAAAAGGCGTCGGGCCGATTCCTCCGAAGAATGGAGCTGCACATCGGCGGCGTATACCCAGCCTTTGGCGCCCTCGGAAGTTTTCACGAGCAGCCAGGGCTCGTCGTAGGTCTTGCCCTGAAGTTGTAGCGGCGTAGTGAAACGGCTGACTTCCGGCAGCGCAAAAAGGGTGGCGCCTTTGGGCAGCCGCTGTATTACCTTCGCATTTTCACCGGCGGCTTCGCGCAACAAGGCTGGAGAAGCGACTACATCGAGCCGGGCGGGTTGCCCATCCTCCCGATTTTGCTCTGCATCTTTATTTCGCGATACGCAGGAGGCGGCTAGCAATAAGGCCGCCCATGCCATCCATTTTATACGCATAAGCGGTTAGGCGGCTTATTTCGTTTTCTTCATCTCTATGATACGCGTCATCACGTCGTCAAGTTGTTCCGCAGCAATGCGCTTGGAGAGGATCTCCTTTTTGCTGTCGAGCACAAAAATCAGCGGGGTGGAGCGGGTATCGTAGATAGACGTATAACGCGACACATTGTAGGGGTCGGCGCAATGCAGCCAGTCCTGGGTGCCGTTTTCGTCCACGTATTCCCAGCATTTGGGCACCTCATCGGTGAATTTGACGCAGACGGCCATGATCTTCACGCCTTTATCCTTGAATTTTTCATAAAATGCTTTCAGGTCGGGCGTAGATTTTTTGCAAACGGCGCAGTCGTACCGCCAGAAGTATAATATGGTATATTCCGACTTGACGTCATGGAGCGAGACTTTCTGGCCGGCCCTGGTCTCCAGCGTGATATTGGGTGCAATCTTACCGATCAGCAGGGGTTTGAGCGTTTTGGCCGATTCGAGGATTTTATCCAGTTGTTCCTCTTCGGTCCAGGGCGCAAGGCCGGTGGCATAATATTTGTCGACGAGGTGCACGTACACCGCGTCTTGCCCTACGATATTGGATTTGGCGAATTGGTTGAGAAAGTGGATCAGATAAAACTTGAAGCTTTCTTCGGCAGGCCGCAGGCGTTCGAGTACGTAAACCACCGCTTTCGAGAGCGTGTCGGGGTGTTGTACCTGCAGTTTATTTACATAATAATCAATCCGGGAATACAAAAAAGGCGTGCGAAGCAGGCGTGGGTCTGCCAGGTCTACGTTATCGAAATAATGATCCTGGGTGTAGCGCCAGCGTTTGGTTTGTAATTCGGTGCTGTCGCCGGTAAATTCGGGGAATTCAAACGGCATATTTGCCTTGATCAAAGCGGCAGTTAGCGTTTTGGGCTGCTCTGCCATGATCTTTTTCTGGTAGTCTTCGACTTCTTTATTGACCTCCTCAAATTTCTTTTGCAGTTTTTCCTTCTTTTTGGCGTCGTCGCCCGACTTTTCGATCTGAGCTTTGAGCGTATCGGCTAAGGGACGGCGGTTGTTGAGGAAATTGATATATTGGTAGAAGAGGGTATTATCCGGCGCGCCTTCAAATTTGATTTTTTCGACCGCCTTTTCTTTGTCGGTAACCAGTGTAAAATTTTGCTCATAATCGCTGATAAGCAACTGAAAAAACTGATTGTCGGGGGCCATTACTACGAGGTAGACGCCGCCGGGCAGTTTTTCTTCGCCTTTGAAGACAAAAAAGCCGTCTGCGCCGCGGGCTACGGTATCTCTGATGTATTGCTTGTCGGCCATATGGTAGGCCAGGAAGAGGTTGTTTTCGGTATAACCGTTTATTTTAACGCGGATGTTATACCCGCCTTCGCCCGCTTGTGCATGGAAAAAAGCCAGCAGGGCAGGAAAAAAAAACAGGAGCCACTTATTCATAGTCATGTTTGCGGATTAAGTAATTGGGGTGTAAATATCTGCACTTTAGCGCACAAAAGTACAGGAGGATAGGCCATTTAGATAATATTAACAAGAGTGAACAGTGAACTGTGAACAGTGAACAGATCAAGGAGCAGTTCACAGTTCACTGTTCACTGTTCACTGATTCCATTTTTCGTAGAAAGCTATGATGCGCTCGTCGGTCATAATATCGCGGGGTTGGATGGGTTGGCGCAACACGATACCTTCGAGGGTGCGGCATCGGCTGAGGGCCACGTAGGTCTGTCCGAATTCAAAGGCGCCGCGGTCGAGGTCGATAATGACCTTGTCGAAGGTTTGTCCCTGCGATTTGTGGATAGTGATGGCCCAGGCCAGGCGCAGCGGTAGTTGCGTAAAAGTGCCGATGGTTTCCGTTTCAATAGAAGTCCCTTCAAGTTTATAGCGCACCACGTCCCAATCGACGGGTTCTACTTCGATATACTGGTATTGGCCCGAGCGGTCTTCGACGCGCACGGTGGCGCTGCCTGATTCCAGTTTTTCAATAGTGCCGATGGTGCCGTTGACAAAGCGGCGTTGGGGGTCGTTCTTGACAAACATGACCTGTGCGCCTGGTTTTAGTGACAAAGCAAGTTCGGCGGGGAATAAGTGGGGCGGGAAATCGCCGGTCACGCGGGCGGTATAACCTTTTGCCTGCAGCGGTATAGCGTCGAGTTTTTGGCGGTTGATGGAGTCTACGCGGGCGTTGCGGGTAGAGAGGGTGATGTAATACTCCGGCGGGTCGAAGTTGGGCACATGTCTCTCGTTGAGCGTGGCCAGGTCTTCGGAGTCAAGCCTATTGAGGCGGATATCGTCGAGTAGCCGCAGAAAATGCCGGTTTTCCTGGCGGTATACTTTGCGAAGTTCAAGCATTTCCATCGCGTAGCCATCCTGAAAAACCCGGGCTGAAAAAAAATAGGGGGTGTCGTAGCGGGAATTCATCAGGTGGGTTTCCACATCGGAGGCCAATACCGGCGGCAGTTGGAACATATCGCCGAAAAACACCACCTGCACCCCTCCGAAGGGTTGGCGGAGGTTATCGCGGTTGATGCGCAGAAAGTAGTCGATATTGTCGAGCATGTCGGCGCGCACCATCGAAATCTCGTCGATGACAAGCGTTTCCAGCTTTTGGTAGAGCTTGCGGTCGCGGCGTTTTTTGATGTCGTGGGGGTTGAGCGGCCGGGGCGGAAAGCCGAAAAAGGAGTGGATGGTTTGCCCTTTTACATTTAATGCGGCGATGCCGGTAGGCGCCACTACGACGGCTTTGCGGCGCGTAGTCTGGCGAAAAAGTTGGAGTAAAGTAGATTTTCCCGTGCCCGCTTTTCCGGTAATGAACATGCTGCGCCCTTCCTTTTCCAGCAAATCGAGTGCGTATTGGAAATCGGC
>JAEUUQ010000370.1 GCA_016787505.1 Saprospiraceae bacterium
TGTCGTGTTTGCCTTCCTGCAAGATGCGCCTGATATAGCGCACCGCAGCAGGATCCCAGGTTTTTTTAGGGTGAAAATCGTATACTTTTAAACCCGCCTCCCGGAAACGCCCGGCGTATTCGGCATTTCCCTGGGTCATCATCTCTACTTCGACGCCGTCCCGGTGCAAGCCGATAAATAACTCTCCTTCGGGCCGCACGGCATTGAAGGCATCGTCGTAAGAACTGATAACCAATACTTTAATGGGCATAAACTTGTTTTATACCTGTTTTTCGAGAATACCTTCTTTTACGGCTTCATTTTGAACGCCATGCAACTGTACCGGTTTGATGCGACGGCGCAAGCGCATATTGAGCACTTCTACAAAAAGCGAGAAGGCGATGGCAAAATAGAGATAACCCTTGGGTACCGCACCTATCGTGGATTCAGCAATGGTAAGGTGAGCCAGGTGAGCGCCCTCCGCAATCAGCATGAACCCGATAAGGATCAAAAAGGCGAGCCCTAACATTTGTATGGTAGGGTGTTGGTTGACAAAATTGCCTACTGGCGTAGCAAATAGCATCATGATTAGTACAGAAAGTATAACCGCAATTATCATGATTATAAGCGCGCCTTGTAATCCGCCCGTCATACCGATGGCCGTAAGAATGGAGTCAATAGAAAAAACCAGGTTGATAATGGTAATCTGGATAATCACATTTGTCAAAGAAGCTTTCCCCTTTTTCTCCTGGCCGGCAGGCATATCACTGCCTTCCAGTTTGTGGTGTATTTCGGTGGTGCTTTTATACAAAAGGAAAAGACCCCCTGCAATGAGTATGAGGCTTTGCCCCGAGAAGGCGGCGTGCAGCCAGCTGTACTTTAATTCGAAGATGGGTTCTTTCATCGCTACTAACACCGATACTCCTAATAGCAGGATGATACGCAGAATCATGGCCAATATGAGCCCCAATTGCGTGGCTTTTTTTTGTTCTTCGCCTTTGAGTTTGCCGGCGGTAATAGAGATGAAAATGATGTTGTCGATGCCAAGTACTATCTCAAGGAAGGTGAGGGTGATCAGACTCATCCACACGGCAGCACTGGCAAAATCGGGCATTACGAAGTCCATACCTATATTATTTTTTCGCGCGCAATGTTACGAAAAAAGCTGTTGTCAACCTTCGTTTTCTTGCGCGTCAATTTGTTGAATTTCTGATTCTATGGCTCTGAGCTTGTTCCTGCAAAAGGCAATAAGCTCGGCAGCTTTTGCTGCTTTGAGCGCGAGTTCGTCGATGGGCACGGCGCCTTCCTGCATGTCATCTACGATGCGTTGCAATTCCTGCATAGCCGATTCATAAGATGGCGCTTTCATAAACGAGCGTATTTTCGGTGCAATTTAAGCGTTTTTGGCATTATTCATCTACGGTACTGTTTGTTTCGCCGTCGGCAAAACGAGTGAGCAACCGGTCGCCGGCTTGCACCTCGGCAGCGCGAACGGCACGGCCTTCCCTCGTGGTGATAGTGAATCCACGGCGAAGAGCCGTTTCTGCGCTTAAAGACTGCCGAAGTCGCTCCAATTGGGCGAGCTGTAAATCGGCATCTTGCAGGCGCCGGCGAGCCAAAGCCGGCAATGTTTGGGTAATGTAGTCCAACAAACGGTGTTGTACTATAACCTCATGCTTCGCACCCAATTTGAGTTGTTGGGCGAGAAGAACAAGCCGGCGGTCGGCATCTCGCAGGTGCACCTGCGCCTGTTTTTGTATTATCTGCCCGGCAATCAGCAGGTTTTGCTCGAACTGCAGGTTGTGCTGTATGATGAAATCGGCAACAGCCGTAGGCGTCTTTAGCGAAAGGGCGGCTACCAAATCGAGAATGGCGGCATCGGTTTCATGGCCGATACCGGTCAGCAAGGGTAACGGACATTGAGCTGCGGCTACATTCAGCGCGTATTGGTCAAATGCAGCCAAATCGGTGCGCGCACCGCCACCGCGGATGACCACCGCTACATCAAAATCCTGGCTGCGCATTGACAAGCGATGCAACGCAGCTACAATATCTGCTTCTACCTGGGCGCCCTGCACAGCTACTTCAAAAAGGGTGGTGGAAATGGCATACCCATAAGGATTATTGCGCAGGTGCGCCAGAAAATCCTGGTACCCCGCCGCAGTTGCCGATGTGAATACCGCAATGCGTTGGATGACGGGCGGAAACGTCAGTGAGGCATTTTTTTCGAATAATCCCGCCGACTGCAATTTGCGGATGACCTCCTGCCGCTGCTGGTGCAAAAGACCGAAAGTGTAGGTGGGGTCGATGTCTTCGATGAATAATTTAAGTCCAAAACGCTCGTGAAAGTCGACCTTAACTTTCAATCTTACCGATATTCCCTCCGTCAATAACTCATCGAGGGTAAGGCCCATCTGCCGCCGCAATTGCCGGTACTGGGCCTGCCAAAGCACTCCTTGCGATTGCGCCACTAATTCATCCCCTTCTGGCGATTTTTGTACCAAGTCCATGTAGTAATGCCCCCGCGACAGTCCAATCTGGGCAATTTCACCGGTCACCCACAACGCATCACCCAGGTTGAGGGCCAATACGCGGCGGATGTATTCGTTGAGATCGTATAAGGAGTATGTGTGCAAGAAAATGAGAATTATTGTGGCTACCAAAATACGCTTTTATAGAGAAATTTTTTTCCCCAATCCACATATCCAGAACATTTATCAGATAAACAATCCCTTCTCTCGTATCGTTTGTAAAAGCATAATCAACAATATACATGAAAGCGCATTTTTCGCGGTTACAGCGGTTTTTGAGCGCCACCCTTATCGGCGGGGTGGTAGTGATTTTACCCGCATATATTTTTATCATTCTTATAAGGGTTTTATACAATTTTGTGATAAAATTGGTCAACCCCATCAGCCGACTGCTCGATTTCCCCGACCATATACAGCGCTGGATTGCCGACCTGATTGCGCTCGGACTCGTTATCGGGTTGTTTTTTGTAGTGGGACTGGTGGTTCAAACCAATCTCGGCAAACGCTTTTTTGCGTTTATTGAAGCCAATATACTCAAGCAGTTGCCTTTTTATTCGCTGGTTAGCGAATCCGTGCAACAACTGATCGGGGCTAAACGTATGCCTTTTAGTAAGGTGGTGCTGGTAGATGTGTATAGCAATCCTACACGCATGACTGGTTTTGTAGTGGATGAACACCCGGCTACCAGAATGCTGACGGTATTCGTACCCACGGCGCCCAATCCGACTAATGGATTTATTTTCCACGTGCGGGAAGACCAGGTGGTGTATCTCAATGTTAAACCGGAGGATGCTATCCGCACCGTTATAGGTGTAGGTATCGGCTCTTCTATGCTGTTCGAAGATATGAACAGGCAAGCAACGCTGAAAGCCGAACAGGGAGGTTAATAGGTTGTCGGTTGTCAATTGTCGGTTTCAACCGCCAGTACCTCATAACTCACAACCGATAACCGACAACCGAAAACGGCTTAAAACGGAATATCCTCATCCTCGTTCATCCGCGAAGGCCGGGTGATTACGCCGGTATAGGGCCCTTCGAAGGTATCGCCGGGCAGGTCGTCGAAGTTGGGATCGTCGAGGTCGGAGAAGCGGGCATATTCCTCGATAAAGCGAAGTTTGACGTTTTTGGCGGCGCCATGGCGGTTTTTGGCTACGATAATTTCGGACACGCCTTTGAGTGAATGGCCTTCCTCGTCTTCCATTATCCCATAATATTCCGGTCTATATATAAATGACACAATATCAGCATCTTGCTCGATTGAATTGTGAACTATTATCCCGTTAGCCAGAAAATTGTGTACGCCTTCAACCGTAGCATCATACACGTCCTCTTCTCCCAAAGGCAGAATAGACTCAATTTGATCCCAATAAATGTCTGATTCTGCCAATATATCAAGAGATGGATTGTTGATAAATTGATTTAGTCTTTTCAGGCGGGTTCTTGAAATATTGTTTTTTAAAAATGAACCGGAATAAGACAAGTCCATCAATTCATGCAATTTTCGCCAACTCATACTTTTTGCCTTTACAGCGGGAGCTATTATATCATGCCAGGCTTCTTTTGGAATTACATCATTATTGGTATTTTGTAGAATATCCTCAAGTGAAGCAATAAGCTCGGGAATAATGGCTCCTCGCTGGCCGTAACACCCAACCTGCTGAAGGAAAAGCAATTGGTTTTCTTTATCTTGAATTAATACATGATAGCTATTTCTGTATTTGCCTTGTTTGACGGGGCGCAAAGTTGAAAATATACCAAGTCTGTTCAGCAGATATTGTACCTGGCAGGCCAATTTGTTACTGGATGAGGAATAATATATAGCGCCATGCGGTTTCCTGCCAGGTAGTCGCTTCCAACTAATATTTCCATCAGTAGCCCACAAATGGGACAAAAACAAACCAATGTGCTGGTTGTCGCACTCGAACAACTTTTCCGGCAGGTATTTGTCGAATGAGCGTACTCTTTGCAAGCCCAGATCATCATACCATGCTGTAATTGGATGTTTTTTTCCATGTGTTAGCCGGTATGGCGATGGCAGATAAACGTGCCACCAGTTTTTCTGAGTTACCCGTTTTGTCGTAATACCAAACAGAGATGATGCCGTTTTTTCAACAATATTAATGTTCTCCAAGTCAGCGCTGGTGTAATGATAGGGCTGCTTGGGCAATATGCAACCGTCTCCTATCAGATGGGCTAGCAGTATCAATTCTTCTTTGCGCAAAGGATTCGAAGGTTGCGCAATGTTGATCTTTCTCGCAATGGCAATATGATCGCCAACTTTTAGTTGGTCAAGTGCTGCCCAACCTGATAACTTGTAGAAGGGGTGATTAGCGCTTGCTTTAATGCGTCGTCCCGAGCGGGTGACCAATTCAAAAACAGGTTTTCGGCCCGAATAAAATGCCCTGGTCATAGTATGAGCGCCCAATTTAAGGTCGTCATTCATTGATAGCGTTCGAAAGGGTAGGGGAGACTGCCGTTCAGCTAGCGTTTTGATAGGTGTTAGGGCGCCCGTGACTGCATCCTGGATTAGGGTATCACCGGTGAGACAGCCTGATTCTCTCAGGTCCGACAACTGCGGCCTTTTGGTGCCGCCGCGTACTTCCACGGCTCGGCTGAGCTGCGACAGGGCGATGACGGGCACGTTGAGTTCTTTGGCCAATCCTTTCAGGGCGCGCGAGATGGCGCTTACTTCCTGTTCGCGGTTGCCGCGCTGGTTGTCGGCCCCGCCG
>JAEUUQ010000058.1 GCA_016787505.1 Saprospiraceae bacterium
TTCATCGATGAGCACTTTCACCTGGTTATCGGGCAGGGCGCCGCCCTCGGGGCTTTTCAGGAAAGCATAGATCTGGTAGGCATCGTCGTCGGTATAGCGCAATACGGGCATGTGTATATAGCGCGCAGCGCCCACAATGACGGCCCATATTTTCACTTTGGGGTCTTTGTCCACTTTTTCGAAAGCCACCTCAACGGATTTTACGCTTTCCGTTTCGTCGTCCAGGGAGTCGTTAGTCCACTGGCCGGCCATCTGACGGCCATCGGCGTAATACAGGGCGCCTTGTCCCTGGCGTTTGCCTTTATACCATTGGCCTTCGTAACGCGACCCGTCGGCATAGTCCATACGACCCGAGCCTTCAAAATACCCCATCACAAACTGCCCTTCATAGCGGTCGCCATTGACAAACACAAAGATGCCCTGGCCGTGTTGCCAGTTCTCCTGCCACTCGCCCTCGTAGCGATTGCCATTGGCGTATTTCATCACGCCACGGCCGCTGAACTTATTGAGGTGAAATTCCCCAAAATATTCGTCGCCGTTGGCAAAAACAAAACGCCCGTCACCTTCGCGGTACTGGTCGTGCCAATTGCCAATATACTTATTGCCATCGCTGAAATAAAAGATACCCTTACCATGGATTTTTCCTTCGAGGAAATCGCCGATGTACTTGCCGCCGGAGGGAAAAACAGCAGTGCCATAGCCGTTGAAGCAGTTGCCGCTGAGGCACTTATACTGCGCTTTTAGCCCCACGGGAATGAACAAGGCGACCAACACGCTCGCACGAAGGATTGCTCTCATGATGATGTCTTTTTTAGGCTGCCGCAAATACGGCAGCTCAGGCGAAAGAGATTGAAATAACTGCGTGTAGCGGTTGGCGCAATAGAAAACGGTTTTTGGTTTGCAAATGCAATAAGCCTCCCCGTGCTAGTAATTCCCTTATGCAGGGATTGTGTTGATGTGTAGTAGTTGTATGTTGAAAACTATTATGAATAAACTATATTTATATGGCCTTATTGCACCGCAAAAACGTTTTAAGAAAAAATTTACACGGAAAGCTTACTTTTGCATGCTACATTAACACCTTATTAATTATGCGCATGTTAAGTGTATTAAAAACCTCTGGTTCTGTTTTAGCCCTGTTTGTTGTGCTGGCAGCTTGCAACAGCACGCGGTCGATTACCGGACAAACCTTCGGCGAACCTATTTCTGCTAAAGAAGCTATCTCTTACGACGACCTGCTCAAAAAGCTGGACGGCAAAGATTCGCTGGCCGTTAAGGTGCGCGGCACAGTTGAAGGCGTTTGCCAGGCAAAAGGCTGCTGGATGAATATCGTTTCCGCTAAAAATCCATCGCAGGAATCGATGTTTGTCAAATTCAAAGACTATGGTTTTTTTATGCCCAAAGATATCGCCGGCCGCGAGGTCATCATGCAAGGGTACGCCTACCGCGAAGTCACTCCCGTAGATGAACTCAAACACTATGCCGAAGACGAAGGCAAATCACTAGCCGAAATCGATGCCATCACCCAACCCAAAGTAGAACTCAAGTTTATGGCTTCGGGTGTGATGCTGGTAGACCAGGCCCCAAAATAAGCCTCCGCCGAAAAGCGTTTCCCTCAACCCACTTGTATGGATTACCAGGCAGCCAAAGCTTTTATCGTCGACAAGATGCAGCGCGAGCTTTCTCAAAGGCTCACTTACCACGGCCTGCACCATACGCTCGACGTACTCGAGGTAACCTCCGAGCTTTGCGCCCTGGAAAATATCCCCCCCACCGATACGCTATTGCTCGAAACCGCCGCCCTTTTTCACGACTGCGGCTTTACTGTCAATAACAAAAATCACGAAGAGCTGGGCTGCGATATTGCCCGTGCCCACCTGCCGCGCTTCGGTTTCTCCCCTACCGATATCAGTCGCATCTGCGGCATGATCATGGCCACTAAGATACCCCAACGCCCCCAAGATCGCTTCGAAGAAATTCTCTGTGACGCCGACCTCGACTACCTCGGCCGTCCCGACTTTTATGCCATCGGCGCCACCCTCTTTGAAGAACTCAAAGCCTTCAACGTTCTCCACACCGAAGAAGCCTGGAACCGCCTACAAGTCAACTTCCTTGAGAATCACCAG
>JAEUUQ010000411.1 GCA_016787505.1 Saprospiraceae bacterium
GCGAGACCTGGCACGGCATTTATGCCAAGCTTCCGGGAAAAACCGAATACGTAGTAAATCCAGAGGAAGGCGTTACCATTGTGAATGGGCTGAGCGGGGCCGGCATGACCTTGTCGTTTGGACTGGCGCAGGAGATATTAAAGACGTAGCCGGCAAAGAACTCACAATCCACAACGAATCCCCCCCCCATCACCAATTAAATACCAGCGAAGCAGCCACGTGCCTACCCGCTGCATTCATACCCGATCCGTGGTAGCGATAATCGGCATTGAGGATGTTGTACAGCCCGGCGCGAGCGGTGAGCCGCTTCCAGGTGAAATCGCCGTAAGCATTCAGGGTTAACCAGCCCGGCGTGCCGTTGGGGTTAATGCGGTTGTCGCTTTTGTCGCCGGCGGCCAGGCGATCCTGCTCGGCAGCAGCCAGTGACTCAAGGGCAAACTGCCATTGTTTGGCCTGATAGGCGAGCGACAATTGCCCAAATAATGGCGGAATTCGCCGCAAAGGCTCGTTTTGGGTGAGGTTTTGGCCGTATTGCCAGGAGAGGGCCGCTTGCATCTGCCAGTGCCTGGCAAACAATACTTTGATATTGCCTTCTATGCCTTGTATGTAGCCTTTTTCTACGTTTTCTTTGCGATAAACGGGATATCCCGCTATGCTGTCGCTACCGACGCGAATCCGGGTGATGAGGTCGCGCAATTCGTTGCGGAAGACAAAAGCTGCCGCTTGTACCCTGGCCCCGGTATGCCGCCATCCCAACTCGTAGTTATAGCTTTTTTCGGGTTTCAGGTCGGCAGTGGGGATTTCGTAGCGAAAATCGACGATGCCCAGGCTACCCAGATCGTCGATATTGGGGGCGCGAAAGCCGGTATTGAAGTCAATAAACAGATTATCTTTTTTGTTGAGTCGTCGCAATATGGAAGCATTAAATACAAATGCCGATGGCGTGAGTTCTACGTTGCCCAGGGTTTCATCGGTCAGGTTTATTACAAAGTGATTATACCGAAGCCCCCCCCGAAAAATCCCATTGCCCGGCCTCCCATTGATTTAAACAAAAGAGGGCAAAGCTTGTAAAAGTGGCGTCATCGGGATATAAACCGCGTTTTGCTATGCTAGTACCCGATTGGGTATCCAGATCATGGCGGGTACTGCCCACGCGGTCGGCGTAAAGCTCGAGTCCAGTGGTGGTGCGCCAGAAACGGGTGGGCGTGGCAACAGCCTGCACGGAAGCGCCCCAGGAGTTTACCTCGTCGGCTTCATTGCGCAGGGTGGCGCTGCCGTTTTTTTGGCTTTCACGTTGTTCTTCGGTTTGATGCAGGGAGACCGTGGCTGTCACCTGCTGAAATAAGTTGGTATTGGGTTGCCAGGCCAGCCGGGCATAGCTCAGTTGGCGCTTTTGGAGGGCAAACTGGTTGAGAGCAAAATCTTCGAGCTGCACTTTGTGATAAACCGGCACGTCTGATTGTTGAAAGGTTTGATGCGCAACAGTGAGTTTTACCTCATCGGCAAGCTTCCATTGGCCCTTCAGGTCGAAGGCGTATTCGTCGTAGCCGGAAGGCGACTGAACGCCGGTTTTCCCGCCGCCCACCAGGTCGCCGAAACGGCGCAGGCTGCCGCCCGCCAGGAAAGCCAATTTCCGGCCCGATATGCCGCCTTGCAGATGCCCGGTTTTTTCCATGTCGCCGCTGCGCCATTGCGTGAGCAGTTTTAAATGGGGTTTGCCGTCTTGGGCTAAT
>JAEUUQ010000412.1 GCA_016787505.1 Saprospiraceae bacterium
TATGTAAGCCTCCGGCGAACCCCACCTTGCACTAAGATCCAGGCGCTTGGCGTACAGCGCAAAACCCGTGCGATCCCAAATCAGCAACTTGAGTTGATCCCGACGCCGGTTTACAAATACGTACGCATCCCCATTCAGCGGGTCGCTGCCCAGGTGCTCCCGTACCATCCCGCTTAGCCCGTCTATGCCCTTGCGCATATCCGTCACTCCCCGATACAGAAAGTAACGTTGGGCGCTGCTTAGCGCAAACATCCCTACAACTTTATCTCCAGCAAGCTGCGCAGATAACTCGCACTTACTCCCCCGGCAATACGCAACTTGATCCCGTTAGGGTATTCCAGCTCTATGCCCGACTCGACAACCGGTACGTTTGGAAGGGCTATTACCTCAAATCCACTTGTTGATTCCGATTGCTCTCCACGGTATCGACCGAGCCAATAGTTAAATACCCCCACATTCAGTCCCCGTTCCTCACAAAATTCCCGTTGCGTTTGACTGCCCCCTAAATACAATTCGATTAGCGGGTACATCTCCGCCGACTTGCGGCGAGGCGCCTTCTTGCTTTCCATTTCTTTTTTGCCCTAAAGCTAATGCCGCCTGGATAGTAGTGCAAGGTGGGGTTCGCCGGAGGCTTACGCCCATCGCCTGCACAATCCCGCCTGGTCCGACGAAAAAAACAAGTCCGTATTCGGTTTGTGCAACAACCCCAATTACCACGGTCACAACTACGAACTGGAAGTGAAAGTGGTGGGTGAAACTGACCCCGATACGGGCTACGTCATCGATATGGGTCAGCTCAAACAAATAATTTTTGAAGAAATAGAACAACGTTTCGACCACAAAAACTTCAACCTCGATGTACCCGAATTTCAATCGCTGATTCCTTCCGCCGAACATATTTGTTTCGTAATTTGGCAACTCCTCCGCCAACGCCTCCCCAATCAGCTCGACCTGACGGTGCGCCTCTACGAAACTCCCCGGAATTATGTGGAGTATCCGGCGTAAGGGGAGGGGGAAAGGGGGCGACTTTACGACTGTACGACTTTACGACTTTACGACTTTGCGACTTTACGACTTTGCGACCGCGCGATTAAACACATAAACCTATAAACAAACCTACAACCTACAACCTACAACCTACAACCTACAACGGATAACCTACAACCGAGAATACCATGACCAAACGCAATCCACTCACACCTGAAGAAGCCCGGGTAATACTCAACAAAGGCACCGAACGGGCCTTTACCGGGGAATACTGGAACCACAAAGCGCCCGGCGTTTACGTGTGCCGCCAATGCGAAGCGCCCCTGTACCGCTCTGAAGACAAATTCGACTCGGGCTGCGGCTGGCCCAGCTTCGACGACGAAATCGAAGGCGCCGTGCGCCGCGATACCGACGCCGACGGACGCCGCACGGAGATCATCTGCGCCAATTGCGGCGGCCACCTGGGCCATGTGTTTATGGGCGAAAGATTTACACCCAAAAATACGCGCCACTGCGTGAATTCGATCTCAATGCGGTTTGTGCCGGCATCGTAAAAGGAGGGTGAGAGCGTGAGACTGTGGGAGGGTGAGGTGACTCGCTAAATTGTCAGTTCTCCGGCATTTTTCCTTTTTAGAGCCGGCGCTTTGTACAATACTATACTTATCGCGGTTTTGAACTTGCCTTTTGCAGGGTTCAGCCGTAAATTGCTCTAAAGATTTCACACCCGAGCGATTATTCTAAAATATTAATAATTAACCGTTTAGCGGCAACGAAATGCCTCGTTGCCGCATAGCTATCCTTTTACCCTTAAAAAAGTACGCCTATGAAAATGTTATCTACATTGTGCCTGACACTGGCATTTATTTTGTGCCATTCTGTAGCCCCCGCCCAAACCGCGCTCAGCGTCAACAACCCCAACTGGTGGGGATGGGGAAACAGTGAACAAGCCACAATCGAAGAAGCTACTATCGCTGTTCGCCCCAAGGGGCTGTACATGGAAGTAGGTCTCTACCTCGAATTAAGCGCCGATGGCACCAGCCTGGAGGCTTACGACGAGCTTGAAATAAAGCTCGACTTCGGTCTGCCCGCCGACGCCATCATCCACGACTCCTGGCTGTGGATCGACGATCAGGTCATCAAAGCCGACCTGCTCGACCGCTGGACGGCCTCTGGTATTTACGAGGAAATCGTAGGCCGGGCGCAAGACCCCTCGATTTTGTATCAACTGTCGGCCACCCAATACCAGTTGCGCATTTTCCCGCTCAACAACCTCTCGCAAGGCCCCCGCAAGGTAAAAATCACCTACCTGATGCCGGTAGATTGGAGCGCCAATACGGCTCAAATCGAGCTGCCGGTGGAAATTTTGAGATCCTCTGTGTTGGAGCTGCCCACGGTTGACCTTCGGATATGGACGGAGGCGCCCTGGAACAATCCCCGGGTTTACGCCCCTTTATCAGCGCAGACAACGACCCTGAATTGGGTAGATGACAGCGTTTGGGGCGGCCACCAATACGCCGAACTGACCTGGGCTGACCTGGAGCCCGGCTTGTCATTGGTAGTTGATGCGCCTTTTGAAAACGGCGTTTTTGTAAGCCACAACGAAGAAGAACAAATATACCAGTTTGCCGTTTTGCCCCGGCAAGCGCTCAACCTGGAGGGCCCTACCAGTCGCAAGGTAGTTTTTGTACTAAATTACGATTCCTATAAAACCAACAACCTGACCAAAGAAGAGATGTTGCAGACCCTTCGGCAATCGATGCTGGATATGCTCAACCCCACCGATAGCTTCAACTTGGTTTATCAATTCAATTCGACCGCTTCCAATGTATGGCTGCCCGCTGACGAGCAAACGATCAACAGCATCATGATGCCGGTGCTGAATAATCCTGATTTATTGCCTGATTACGACGAACTGTTAGCGCGCCTTACCCAGGCCATCGATTTTATTCATATACAAGACCAGGGCGGCGAAATCATTGCCCTAAGCAATAGCGATTCGTTTGCCGACACCTGGAGCGCTAATAATGCTATTGACCAGCTATTGACCCATATAGACGCTGATATGATTCCCATTCACGTAGTCGATTACCAGAACTTCAACTTCATTTGGAGCTGGACGAATTGGGGTGAAATTATTGAAGGTAATACCTATTTCTACGACAACTTAACCCGGCTCACCGGCGGCCTGTACGAGAGAGGCGGTAGTTTTACTTATAAATTGAGACATATTTTGGAACACCTGGACGCGTTTGAAGGCATACTTGAAACGTACACGACTTTCGACAATGGATTTACCTACCAGCGCTACAACCTGGGCGGCATCGTCGATGAAGTTCCACTGGGTACCCCCTTGCGGCAGGTCGGCAAATACCAGGGCCAATTGCCGATGCAAATTCTACTAACCGGGGAATACAACGGCGCCTTTTTCGGCGAAACTATCACCATCGACACAAGCCAAAGCTATCCGGTTGATACCCTCATCCGCGAAATGTGGGCGGGCAACAGCGTACACAGCCTCCAGGGGCAGGCAACCGGCAATGCCAATATAGCAGCAGTGATAGACCGCAGCCTCGAAGAAAGGGTGCTGTCGATTTACACCGCTTTCCTCTGCCTCGAACCCAACCTGGGCGGCGATCCCTGCCTCGAATGCATCGACGAATCGGATGATGTTATCTTGGTTGAATCCACAGAAGAAGACGAACTGGACATCGCCCTCAAAGCCAGCCCCAACCCATTTGTCGATCTGGTCACCCTGACGTTATCCGGCCTGCGCCCCGGCGACTCGTACCGCATTGCGATCTACAACGCCCAAGGACAGGTAGTACACATTTTTGCGGAAGCAAGCCCCGACAACTTCGGCGAATTGACACTGGAATGGGATAGCAGTAAGCACCCCGCCGGCCTGTATTTCTTTGCGATAGAAGGCCGTGCAGGCCGTGCAGTGGCGAAATTGGTTAAACAACCGTAGAAGGCGACTTTGCGGCTTTGCGACCGTGCGACTGTGCGAACAAGGATCGCATGGTCGCAAAGTTTGACTAGTTTTCCTTATTTTTGCGGCCTAACCAATTTAGGCTGTTATGAAAAAAATATTGATTTTGTGTTGCGTAGCGCTCCTCGGCTTTACCGCCGGCGCGATCGCCCAGAAAAAAATTACCCTCGAAGATATCTGGCAAAACCGCACCCTCAGTGCGCAATCTGTACCGGGATTTAACTTTCTGAAAGATGGCAAACATTTTACCCGCCTCGAAAATAACAAAATAGAACAATTCGATCTCACTACCGGCAATTGGGTGCAAACCCTGCTCGACGCCGCCGCCATCAACGGCACAGCCGGCTTTAACGGCGAAATCGACGATTATAGTTTCAGCGACGATGAGCAAAAAATCCTGATCGAATCGGAACAGGCGCGCATTTATCGCCATTCGTATCACGCCAATTATTACGTCTACGACCGCAAAGCAAGGTCGCTTACAGCCGTTTTTGACAAAGGCAAACAACGGCTGACTACCCTCAGCCCACAGGGAGATAAAGCCGCTTTTGTGTTTGAAAATAATTTGTATGTAAAAGACCTGGCAAACGGCCAGGTCAAACAGGTAACCACCGACGGCAAAACCAACGCCATCATCAACGGCGCTACGGACTGGGTGTACGAAGAAGAATTTTCTTTCGACAAGGGCTTTCAATGGTCGCCCGACGGCCGGCGCATCGCCTTTTACCGCTTCGACGAAACCAAGGTTCCCGAGTTTACAATGACCAACTTCCGCGGCGACCTATACCCCGAAAATGTGACCTTCAAATACCCCAAAGTAGGCCAACCCAACGCGCAGGTCACTATCCACATTTACGAACTCAACGCCGGTCTCAAAATTGACGTGGCCACCTTTCTCAATGAAGACCACTACATTCCCCGCATCAAGTGGACCCAAGACCCCGACAAATTGTGCGTTTTTCGCATGAACCGCCACCAAAACGAACTCGAACTGCTCCTGGCCGACGCCCGCAGCGGCAAAACCTCGCTGCTGATGAAGGAAAGCAGCAAATACTATGTAGACATCCACGACAACCTGACCTTCCTCGAAGACGGCAAACAATTCATCTGGACCAGCGAATCGGATGGATGGAACCATATTTACCTCTACGATATGAGTGGCAAAGTGGTACAACAACTCACCGGCGGGCAGTATGAGGTAACCGCCTTTTACGGCGTGGACGAAAAACGCAAGCTGGTGTATTACCAGGCCGCAGAAAAATCGCCCACCGAACGCCAGGTATACAGCGTAAGCCTCGACGGCAAACGCAAGCAAAAACTGGCCGACGCCAAGGGATGGAACGATGCCCAGTTCAGCAGCTCTTTCGATTATTTCGTACTCACTTATTCTACCGCCAATACGCCGGCTACGTACACCGTCTACGACCGCGAAGGCAAAAAGATTCGCAGCATCGAAGACAATGCCAAGCTGGCTAATCTGCAAAAAGAATACCAGGTATCGCCAGTCGAGTTTTTCAGCTTTGTTACCTCTGAAAGTGTAAGGCTCAACGGCTGGACGATCAAACCCCGCGACTTCAAAGAAAACCTGTCATATCCCGTACTCATGTTCGTCTACGGCGGCCCGGGCAGCCAGGAAGCCATCGACCAGTGGATGGGCGCCAACTACTGGTGGTTCCAGATGTTGGCCCAGCAAGGATATATGGTGGCTTGCGTAGACAACCGCGGCACCGGCGGCCGGGGCGAGGAATTCAAAAAAATGACCTACCTCCAGCTCGGCAAATACGAAACGATCGACCAAATCGAAGCCGCCAAATACCTGGGTACGCTTAAATACGTAGACCCCAAACGCATCGGAATCTTTGGATGGAGCTACGGCGGCTATATGTCGTCGCTCTGCCTGCTCAAGGGTAATTCGGTTTTTAAAGCCGCTATCGCCGTGGCGCCGGTAACCAATTGGAAATGGTACGACTCCATCTACACCGAACGCTTTATGCGCACCGAACAGGAAAACCCCGACGGCTACCGCGATAATTCACCGGTGAATTTTGCCCACCAACTTAAGGGCCACTATTTGCTGGTACACGGCATGGGCGACGATAACGTGCACTTCCAGAATACCGCAGAAATGGCGAATGCTTTGGTAGATGCCAACAAACAATTCGACACCTATTTTTATCCCAATCGCAACCACGGAATTGCAGGAGGCAATACCCGCCTGCATTTGTACACCAAAATGACCGATTTTTTGAATGACAATCTCAAAGGCACCACCCTGGCCGCCAAAAAAGTACAAGGCCCTATCAAGATCGTGCCAACCGAAACCGTGAAAGAATAGTCGGTTGTGAGTTGTCGGTTGTCCGTTCTCTGTTCTCTGTTATCCGTTCCTTATCTTTGCCAGTAGAGACAAATCATGATTTGTCTCTACCTAACCAAACAGAGAACAGAGAACAGAGAACAGAGAACATCAAAAATTTGTCTATTTTTACCCCACACAACCAAGTCAATCTGAATACCTAGATCGATTTTGCCAGAACAACATGCGCTTTAGCGACGTCATAGGACAAACATACCCCAAGCAACTGCTGCGACAAATGGCCACCGGGTCGAGATTGCCGCATGCGCTGCTTTTTTTGGGCCCGGCCGGCAGCGGCAAAAAAGCGCTGGCACTGGCGCTG
>JAEUUQ010000472.1 GCA_016787505.1 Saprospiraceae bacterium
ATGGCCGTTATCCGCAATATCACTGACCGCAGGCAGTATTATGAAACGCTTCAGGACAAAATCAATGAGTTGAATCTGAAGAATCTCCAACTGGAGAAGTATATCTCTTCCAACCGCGACCTGGAGAATTTTGCTTATGTCGCTTCCCACGATTTGCGCCAACCCCTGCGCACGATGCGCAATTTCGCCCAATTGCTCCAAAAAAGCTACGGCCCACAATTTGATGAAAAGGGCGGCCAATACCTCGGTTTTATCGCCGATGGCGCCGCCAAACTCATTCAGCTTATTGAAGACCTGCTCACTTATTCCAAGGTAAACGCAGAGCAACAAGTCTCAGAAATAGTTTCTCCTCTCGACCTGGTGGAAGACGTGCTCTATCAATTGGCCGAACCCATCGCCGGCAAACAGGCAGAAGTAGAGGTACTGTGGCTGCCTTCTACCATTAACGTGCATCCGGGTTCTTTCCGGCAGTTACTCCAAAACCTGTTATACAATGCGATTAAGTTTAGTAAACCGGGTACGCCGCCCCATATCCGCCTCTATGCCGAAAGCTGGGGCACTCACTGGCGTTTTGCCGTTGCCGACAACGGCATCGGCGTCGAAGCGCCCTTCCATGAAAAAATTTTTGCACTGTTTAATAAACTTCATCCCAGTGCAGCTTTTGAAGGTACCGGGTTGGGTTTAGCTATTTGTAAAAAAATAGTACTACAACACGGCGGCGATATTTGGGTAGAATCCCAACCAGGTGAAGGCGCCGTGTTTTATTTTACGATTCCCCAATAAGCAAGTATCCAATGATAGCCAAACACCATGCTTTTCGCACTACGCTGGTTATGCCGGCTTTTCCTTTTCAACTTGATCACGCCGACCAACTGGTATGCATAGGTTCTTGCTTCGCCGAACACATCGGAAAGCGCTTACAATCGGGCAAATTTCAAGTAGAGCTCAATCCTTTTGGTATTTTGTACAATCCGGTATCGATTGCGCAGGCTATAGGCTTTTTGGCCGACCAACGGCAATACACGCCTGATGACCTTTTCCTGCGCAACGAATGCTGGCACAGCTTTGATCACCATGGCGCTTTTTCAGGACTTGATGCGGAGGAAACCGCTTCCAATATCAATGAAAGGGTGAAGCAAGGTGGATTAGCTTTGCGTATGGCTTCTACGTTGATTATTACTTTGGGTAGTGCACATGTGTTTGAGTTAAAATCCAGCGGCCGCATCGTGGCCAATTGCCACAAATTGCCTGGCAGCGATTTTGACCGCCGCCGGCTGTCGGTAGCGGAGACCGTGGCCGCCCTGTCGCAGGCAATAGAACGCGCCCGACAACTCAACCCCGCGATGCGGGTTATCCTCACTGTGAGCCCCGTGCGCCATATCCGCGACGGACTGGTGGAAAACCAGCGCAGCAAAGCCACGCTCCTGTTGGCCGCTGCCGACTTGTGCAGCAGCTTGCCGGAAGTGTATTATTTCCCGGCTTACGAGTTACTCACCGACGACCTGCGCGACTACCGTTTTTACGAAAGTGACCTGATCCACCCCAACGCCATAGCTATCGACTATATCTGGCAGTATTTTCACGATGCCTGCTTTGACGAAAACACCCAGCACTTGTTGCGGCGCATCCATGCCATTACTTCGGCTGCCCGGCACCGTCCTTTTTTTACCCAAACAAAAGCCCACCAGGACTTTGTGCGCCGCCAACTGGAGGCCATAACCGAGTTGAACGATCAGTATCCTGAACTGGATTTTTCGGAAGAGCGCAGGTTATTTAGCTTGTCTGTACAATAAATCTAAAGATTATGCTGCAACAATTTTCCCACTTTTTCTACCGGCGCGTAAACCCCCGCCTATTAGGACTGTTCCTTCTTCTGGAGCTGTTTTTTGCAGGATTTCTGTTGCCCCGCTGCGAAAAGTGGATCATTCCGGCGGGGGCCCATGCGCGTATCCTCGATTTGTCTTTCGGCTTTACGCCCGACCATGCGTATAAATCGCTCAGAGCATACGAAGAACTGGGGCGGCAACGCTACCTGCTAGTAGAGTCTCTTGCCGATACGGCTTATCCGCTGGTGTATACCGGCTTGTTTATACTGCTACTCACTACCTTATTGCGCGGTATTTTTCCGGAAAGCAGTAAGTGGAGATTATTAAATTTGTGGCCGCTTGTGGCTATGTTGGCCGATTATGCCGAAAATGCCGGTATTATTTCAATGCTGGCTAATTATCCTACAAGGCTCGACGGCGCGGCGGTATGGGCTTCTTCGGCGGGTATAGTCAAATGGACGGCTGTAGCTTCCAGCGCTGCAATAGCTGTCGTTGCACTTGTTTGGCGACTTAAAAATCGAATATCTAATAAAAATTGATCATGCAAAAACACATCTTTACAATCGCTCTTTTTTCCCTTTTGCTATGCACGGGTTTACAGAGCCAACAGCTGGTGAGCAGCACCTTTAAGGGATCGCGCACCAAAGCCCAACTGCAGGCGCAATTCGGCCCGCTGGTGCAAAACGGCATCACGATGTACAAAATTCAGTACACCACCCCCGATGTATTCGGACAGCTCGATACGGCCAGCGGATTACTGGTGCTACCCGTCCGCGACGGCGATTTTGCCTACCCGCTGCTGGCCTTTATGCACGGCACCGTCAACTCGCGTACCGATGTGCCCTCTAACCTGGCCGGCGGCTGGGAACTCGCCGCGGTGTTTGGCGGACTGGGCTATGTGTCTGCCGCTCCCGATTTTCTGGGACTTGGCGACGCCCGCGGCTTTCACCCCTACGTACACGCCGCCTCTGAAGCCTCGGCAGGAAAAGATATGCTGTTTGCCGTCAAAGAATACGCACTGGCTAATGACGTCTACCTCAACGACCAGCTTTTTGTCACCGGTTATTCGCAGGGAGGACATGCCGCTGCCGCCCTCCATCGCCTGCTCGAACAGGAATATGCCGACGAACTGCCCGTTACCGCCTCGGCGCCCATGTCGGGGCCATACAGCATTTCGGGTGAAATGAAAGAGCTGATCCTGAGCTACGAACCCTATGGGACGGTAGCCTACCTGCCTTATACCGCCCTATCTTATGATATGGTTTACGGTCTTTTTGACAATGTGGAGGAGTATTTTAAACCCGCGTATGCAAGCGCTATTCAGCAATTCCGCAACGGTCAGATTACGCTGGGTACGCTAAATATCCAATTGATCACACAGTTGATCATCAATCACGGGGCTTCTATTACCCGGTATATGCTTCAGGACAGCATCATTGCGGCACTGGAAGCTGACCCTATGCACCCCGTCAATCTGGCGCTGGCCGACAACGACCTTACCAACTGGGCGCCGCAAGCCCCGACACGCCTGTTTTATTGCGAAGCCGACGACCAGGTGCCCTATACCAATGCTATCGTGGCCGATTCGTCGATGAATGCCCTGGGCGCCGTCGACCTCGAAGCCGTCAGCGCCGATGTGGACGCCGACCACGGCGAATGCGTGGAACCCGCTACTTTCCTTACCGCGCTTTTCTTTGCCCAGTACCAACAAATTTTGGTGGGCTCAAGCGAAGAGGCGTTCGCTCCTTCTGTGGTGGTTTTCCCCAACCCGGCAAAAGACCAGTTTTACCTCAGCGGCGTCCCCGTGGGCGCCCAGGTGATGATCACGGATATAAGCGGACGAATTGTGCAGCGTCACGTGTATAGCGACTCTGCTTCCCCGGTGGTGTTGACTAACCAAGCCGATGGCATGTATTGGGTACACGCGTATTGGGAAAACGGCAGTTGGACCGGCAAATTGGCTCTCCGCAACGACTAACGGTATCTCCACAGCCGGAATACCTCGCCGGCCTGGTAGACCTCTTTGCCTTTCGGTAATTCGAGAAAAGCATCGGCGTCTGTCAGGTTGGCGAGGTCTCCCGAGCCTTTGCCCTGTAAGGGAGTGGCTATCAGCCGACCATCAGTGTCACTGTGTACCTTCACCTGCATGAAATAGGTCAGATCGGGTTTGAAGTTCACTTCTTCGGCCAATACGGCATGCACGACAGGAACGGCATTCAACCCACCGGATGCATATAACCAGGGCTGAAAATACCTTATAGTATTCATAAAAGCAGAAACGGGATTGCCCGGGAAGGCAAATATTACCCTGTTCAAATCGGGATGAATACCAAACCAAAATGGTTGCCCCGGGCGCTGAGCTACCCGGTGAAAAAGCCGGCTTACGCCCAGCTTTTCGAGAGAAGTGGGCAAAAAGTCGAATTTTCCTTTCGACACCCCCCCGCACAATACCACTACTTCGTATTGGTCGAGCATGCGCCTCAGTTGCAAGGCGATGATATCTTCGTTGTCGGGCAGGTACTCCATCTCGGCTTGTACGCCCCAGCGCGACATCAGGGCGCGCAGGGCGTAGTTGTTAGATTGCCTGATCTGGTAGGGTAGGGGGTCTTCGCCGATGCCCACCAGTTCGTTGCCGTTGACCACGACCGCCACTTTGGGCAAGCGTCGTACCCGCAACATAGACTTGCCTAGCGTAGCTGCAAGCCCTATCTCTGCGGCTGAAATCAAACGCCCGGCGGACACTATTACTTCTCCTTTGAGGCGATCCAGGCCCTGGCGGTGTATATTTTGACCCGCTTTGACATCTGTCACGGTCAGGTGCGCTTCTCCATCTGCAATGCTGAGGTCTTCATAGCGTATCACGGTATCGGTATGCAGGGGGAGCATAGCGCCGGTCATCACCTCCAGGCAGGCTGTAGCATCGTTGAGGGAGACCTGCGGCGCTCCGGCGGCGGCCACACCCTCGATAGGGAAATGAAACTGTCCGGCGGCAAACGAGGCATGGCGGATCGCTATGCCGTCCATCGATACCCGGTCGAAAGGGGGGAAATCGCGGTCGGCGATCAGGTCTTCCGCCAGTATGCGCCCGACAGCTGTGGCAATAGGCGCCCACTCGGTCTCGAGCCGCATAGTATGGGCGAGAATAATAGCGTTCGCTTCTTCAACCGTAATCATATTATCGCGTTTATAAAACTTTGGTGTGGCAAATTCACTAATTTTGACCGCTGCTGCAAAAAGCATTTAGCAAATATGAAAGTAACAGAATACTTTGAGAAGGCCA
>JAEUUQ010000481.1 GCA_016787505.1 Saprospiraceae bacterium
CGCCGGCCCGCAGCTTAGGCGCCGCATTCCAAAAAATCAACTTCCTGCGCGACATGCGCAGCGATTTCGACGAGCGGGGACGGGTGTACTTCCCCGGCGTCGATTTCACAGCCTTTACCCCCGAAGACAAATTGATGATCGAAGCCGACATCAAAAAAGACTTCGACGATGCGCTCAAAGGTATCGTAGAATTGCCGCGAGGCGCGCGTTTCGGCGTCTACCTGGCTTATGTTTACTATATTAATTTGTTTAAGAAAATCAAGCGCGCGCCCGCTACCCGCGTTACGAAAGAACGCATCCGGGTAAACGACGGCCGGAAAATATACCTGCTGTTCAGCTCGGCGCTTAAACACAGCTTCAACTTGTTCTGATGCAGGAAAAAAGCCCTGTCGGCACTACGCTCAAATCTTTTCTTGTAGCCGTTCCCATCGCGGTAGTGGCCGTGCAATGGCTGCTGTCAAAGTCTGTAGCCCCTGGCCTTCAAAGCGAGGTATTCCAGGTAGCCCGCTTGTCGTGGCTCGAAACGCCGTATGCCTACCTCTATCTTCATATTTTTACTTTCGTGCCGATATTTCTGCTCAGCTTCGACAAAAACGTGCACTACTACACCCGCTGGCGTTATCTGCTGCCTGCCATTACCCTGGTAGCGGCGTTTTTTATCGGCTGGGATGCGCTTTTCACCGCGCGCGGCGTGTGGGGGTTCAATGACACCTACGTATTAGGCAAACATTTCGCGGATTTGCCGTTGGAGGAATGGCTCTTCTTTTTCATCGTGCCCTTTGCCTGCGTTTTTATCTACGAGTGTTTGAATTTTTATGTAAAAAAAGACTGGCTGGGACCCTATGACAAACAAATCACCATTGGCCTGGCTGTTATTCTATTATCGGTAGGCGGTTGGTATTGGCAACAATTATACACCGTATCGGCTTGTCTGCTAAGCGCAGCTCTGTTGCTTTATCATTTGTTTTTTCTCCCCGTTTCCTGGCGTGGTCGCTTCTATTTGGCCTATGCCGTCAGCCTCATTCCTTTTTTGTTGGTAAACGGCGTACTCACCGGCGGTTATACCCAACAGCCGGTAGTACTCTACAATCCGGAAGAAATGATAGGCTTTCGCCTCACTTCGGTGCCTGTAGAGGATAGCGCGTATGGTTTTTTGTTAATTTTTGGGGTAACGACTTTGTATGAGAGGTTCAGGGGGGACCGCTGAAGAGGAGGCAAAAAGCACAAACAGTAAAGTTTATATCCTCAGCGCGGCACGGAACCCCCTGGCGGCATAATAAGATTGCGCCCCGTTGTGATACAAAAAGACCTGGTCGTAGCGGCGATCACAAAAAAGGGCGCCGCCGAGTTTTCTGATATTATCAGGCGTTTTCACCCAACTCGATGTTTTTGTGTCAAAATTTCCAAGTTGCTGTAAATCCCGATATTCTTCTTCTGTGAGGATCTCAATACCCATAGAATTAGCCATATCAATAGCGCTATTTTCCGGTTTGAATTCTTTTCGTTCATCGAGCGCTTCTCGGTCGTAACAAAGGCTTCTGCGGCCTTTAGGGCTTTCTGCCGAGCAATCATAAAAAAGGTATTCACCCCCCTTTTTATCATGCCCCACTACATCCGGTTCGCCGCCGGTTCTTTCCATTTCATAGAGCGACCACAGTTTTTCGGGGTTAGCTTCTAACCTTGCTTGTACATCAGCCCAGTCGAGCCCTTTATGGCGGTTCCCATTTTTTTCAAAGCGGGCTTTCAATGTGCTGAGTAGCTCTTCTCGTTGTTGCTGCGACAACTCTTTTTTCATGTTTTTCAATTTACGTGATTTTTATTCAGTCCTCTATTGCCTCAATACCCAGTTCCTTAAGCCGTTCAAGGCCGTCTTTCATTGCTTTGAGTTGCTCTGGTGAATGCCCTTGCCAATCCGTAACCTCGCCAATCACCCGGATTGGATCCTTAGTGCGATATGATTTTGTTGGATTTCCAGGAAATTTCTTGTCCGTTAAATTGGGATCGTCTTCAATCGGGCCCGTTGGCTCTACTATATAAATTCTACCAACGCCCTCTCCCACGGCCAGTTCGGCGCCCCAAATTGCTGCGTCTAAAGTAGCGGTAAGATAGACATATTTCGCCATCTTTCTTTGGCCATAGTTTGAACTAAAGCCCGGTTCAATCAGGTCTCCCTGTTGCAGGTTTGCCTTAGTACCATGATAGAACTTCTCTAAAATCAGGTCATTTGTAGTTCGGATTGGTTTGTCCATAGCGCTGTTGGTTATTATGTCCTGGTGTTGTTTTTGGATGGCTTATTAATGATGCATGTTTGTATTCCAGCCAATCCCATGGCGTGTAAATCACCGGTAGTCTTAGCTCGTCTTATCACCATCAACAAACTCCAAAATATCGCCAGGCTGGCAATTTAAGGCTTTACAAATAAATTCTAAAGTGCTAAATTCGGATAGCCTTTGCTTTCCCGGTCTTTAATATATAGCTCGCACCGCCAGGTTTTGGGCATGACCCAGGCTCGGGGGTGAGCTATAATCCCGCTAAGCCGGACCAAGCTCACGACAAATTTAATCCCGCTATTCACTCCTAAGAGGAAAGCAAGTCGGGTTGCCCGGCCGAATGAAGCAAAACAACAACGCAACAAAACAAGCCTTTTCCAAATAAAAACCTAAACACCCCCGGCTAACTCTTTAAAAAACCTGGAAAATTTTTCTCCAAACTACTTGCGCAAATTGATTGGGCGGATTATCTTTGCAATCCCTTTTTGAAAGTACAGGAAAAATAGCACTAGCTATAAGATACGGCAGCCCGGATTTAACCTGCTAATGAGCAGGAAAAACAAGGTTCGGAGATGCCAAAAGTTCATTGACACTGTGAGATAGAGGTAAGGAAAATTTGAGAATGTATAGCGGATACCC
>JAEUUQ010000484.1 GCA_016787505.1 Saprospiraceae bacterium
GCCCTATAGCTACCAATGGGTCAACCTGGGACTGGACACCGAAGACGTCTACGATTTGCCCGCCGGCGAATACCGCCTGATTGTACTCGACCTCAATAATTGCCCCATAGATACCTCCTTTATTTTCGAATCGCCTTTACCTTTAGAGGCAACTGTCGAATTGGACGCAGGCCTGCTCTGCGACCCCGAATCGGCCGATACACTGAGCGCCCTCATCAATGGCGGCACGATGCCCTATCACTATTCATGGAGCAACGGCGCCTCCAACGCCATTCTATATGACGCTACCCCCGGCGATTATATACTGACTATCACAGACGACAACGGATGTAATGCCGTGACCCCCACCTACAAACTGCGCGAACGGCCGCCTGCACTGGTGCTCGATAGTTTTGTCGTGACGGGTATCAGTTGTTTCGGCGCCGCCGATGCAGCGATGCAAGCCGCTATCAGCGGAGGATCGGGGCAATATTTATACCATTTTACGCCCTCCTACCTGACACAAACGGGCGATACGATTGTCAACGTGGGACCTTTGTTGATGTATCCGCAATACAGCGTGACTATAACCGACTTAACCACGGGTTGCCAGGTAACCGCCCCGCCCCAATCCATTACAGAGCCGCTGCCGCTGCTCATCTCGCGAGATGGCGTGGATGAAGTAAATTGCTTTGGCGGCTTTGACGGCGGTATTTATATTTCGATTTTCGGGGGCACTTCGCCCTATCAATATAATTGGTATAATAGTGCGGGAAATCTCGTTTCCAGCAACCAGGATCTGACAAACGTACCCGCTGATACCTATACGGTTTTTGTAACCGACACAAACGGCTGTATGGCTTCCCTTACCGATACCAATGTGGTAGAGGTGAATACGCCTATCCAATTAACCGATTCGCTGACTTTCTCAACGCCGGTCGTGTGCAAAGGAGACTCTACAGGCGCCCTGGCCATAACCATCATGGGAGGCGCTCCTCCATATTCTTACGGGTGGAGCAACGGCAGCCATAGCGAAGACCTCTCCGGTATCCCAGCGGGCTTGTATGCGCTTACTGTGACCGATTCCGATACCTGCCGGGCTATTTTTCCATTACTGGTAGTAGAAGAACCCGACAGCGCGTTAACTACTGAAATTGAGATTACGCCTCCCGCTTGTTTTAATGATGTAAATGGCGCTATTGTGAGTATGGTAAGCGGGGGCATTCCGCCTTATATATTTACCTGGGCCCGGGCGGGTAATATTTTAGAAAATGAAACAGGCCCTGAATTGACACAACTTAATGAAGGGCTTTACACCCTCACCGTGCGCGACTCCAACGACTGCGTAAAGGTGTACGATATTTTCCTCGATGCCCCCGATCTGCTCGTAGCAACCATAGAAACCGGTACGGATCCATCCGATGGTAGTCTGATAGCCACCGCAGTTATTGAAGGCGGTACGCCCGATTTTGAGATATTGTGGAATACCGGCGCCGTCAATGATACGATACATCCACTCATTTCGGGTACGTACAGCGTAACGGTAACCGACGCCAAGGGGTGTAGTGCCGGCGCCAGTACGCTTGTAGTGGGCGCCGACGCGCCTGGGGCAAGCCGCCTTGTCAACTTGTTCCCCAACCCGGCACAAAGCCAGGCCGCCTTGTCGTGGAGATTCGCGCAGCCTATGGCGGTCCGCCTGTCGATTTTTGATACAAGCGGAAAAAGGCTGTTCACCACGCCATTGGGTACTACAATGGAAGGCAGTTACCTCCTGCCGCTCAGCGAACTCAGCGGAGGAGTTTTTATCATAAAACTGGAAGCGCCCGAGTCAGAATTTTCCTACGTCAGCCGGCTCGTGCTCATTCGATAATCTTGAACGTCGTTCGGCGGTTGGCCTGGTGTTCTTCTTCCGTACATCTCGTGCAGAGGCAATCCACCTCGGGGGAAGTCTCGCCGTAACCTTTGGCAGCCAGCCTGGCCGGGTCGATGCCCTTCGAGATCAGGTAGTCGACGGCCGATTGGGCGCGTTTCTGTGATAGCTCTTCATTATAGCGGTCGTTGCCTCGGCAGTCGGTATGCGACGACAATTGGATGCGAATAGCCGGGTTGAGTTGCAAATTCTCTGCCAGCTCATTAAGCGTAGGTTCGGCGTCTTTGCGAATATCCCACTTGTCGAAATCGTAATAAATATTTTCCAGCCTGATCTCTTTATCCAGGTAGATCCGGTCGAGTACAATTTCCAGCTCGTAGCGCATCACGGGATTTTCGGGGTCTTTTCCCAGTCCGCGGGTAGAAAATGCCGCCTTATTGCTCAGATAGCCCGCCCTGGCGGCCACAAAGTCGTAGTCGGCCTCCTCTGCCAGATCGAGGGTGAAATAGCCTTCCTCGTTCACCTTCACCGATTTCAGTTCTTTGCCCACGCGTATTTCCACGGTAGATTCCGGCAGGGGTTTACGGCCTAATACGCGGCTGTTGGGGTCGCCGGCAACTTCGTGGATTTTTTCGAGCACATAACCGTCGAGGATCATTTTGTAGGCGATATCTTTTTTCACCGGTGGCTCGATAGCCGGCGGCGGTAAACGTTTTTCAAAGCGGTAGATATCGTCATTGCCAACGCCGTTTTCGCGGGTAGAGGTCAAATAACCCTGTTGAAGTACGCCTTTTTTTCGCGGCGACTGGTAATCCACCACAAACCCGAAATCGTCGCCACCGGAGTTGATGGGCGGCTTGAGGTTAAACACCGGCGCCCAGGCGCCATTGCTGAGTTTGTAGGTCTTGAAAATATCGAGGCCGCCCATGCCGGGGTGATGATCCGAAGAAAAATAAAGCGTATCGGCGTCAATCACAGGAAAGCGCTCATTGCCGGGCGTATTGATATTCCGGTTGAGCAACTGGGGAGCTCCCCATTCGCCGCCGATTTGACGTTCTGACATATAAATATCGAAACCGCCCCAGCCATCGGGGTGATTGCACGAGAAGTAGAGCTTTTTGCCGTCTTTTGAGAGACTGGGATGCCCGTAATTGATATTTTCTTCTACAAAAGGCAGGGGTTTGGCCGGCGACCAACCGCTGCCCATCCATTCGCTAACCATCAGCTTGCAATAGGCATCCTGGCGTTTGTCGCCGTTGAAACAGCGGGTAAAATACGCCTCCGCGAAATTATTGGCGAAAGCCACCGTACCTTCATTATTGGCG
>JAEUUQ010000536.1 GCA_016787505.1 Saprospiraceae bacterium
TGGTATAATTTGGCGGCGAGTTTAAAAAAATTGACGTTAGAGTTTTTTTGGTAATCGGAAAGTTGCAGGTTGCGCGACAAATAGAGTCTTGTGGCTTCCAGCAGGGAGAAAAAAGGCTCGGTTTCCCGCAATTCGAAATAGCTTTTGAGCTGGATAATTTTTGCCGACAGGTGGTAGTAGGCGTCGTTGAACGCCACTGCCTGAAGCATCTGCAGAGCGCGTTGGAATTCTTTTTTTTCAAAATACAGCGAAGCGAGGCAGAAGTGGTACACGTTATGGCGGTCTTCGGGCCATAGGTCGTGTTGGTAGTTTTCAATAAACGAGGCCGTCCAATCAAATTCTTTGAGCCGGATGCCGGCTGTGGCGATATTAATAAACGTCCATTGCGTGAGGTAGCCGTTTTTAAAAATAATTTTTTGCTCGAGCAGCACGCGGTAGAGGTCCAAAATATCGCGGTAAAAACCCGTTTGTCCCGAGTTGATTTTTTTTACACAATAATTCAGCCCATAGTTGTAGAGCGTTCGCAGTTCGTCGGCGGGAAAAAGGGGGGCGGCTGCGTCCAGCATGTCTTTCCATTGGCGATAGGGTTCTTCCTGGTGCTCTTGCAGCAATTGCAGGGTGTGGAGATATACCTGCACTGCTGGAATGGAGGACAATTGCAGGCGGTTTTCGCGGCAATACCCCAGGATTTCATCCAGAAAATGGCATTCGTAGCCGGCATTAACCACCGTATTTCGGCTCACCATATCGCAGGCCATCCGCAATTTGTCGATCACATAAAACGTATCGAGGGCGTCGCTTTTCTTTTGCAGGCTTTCGTCGTAGCGACGCGTCTGTCCTAATGCGTAGCGATCCTGTTTATCGTAGTATTGATAATCTGCGTAGTAATAATCCGCGTTGCGGAGCCTGGTTTTTTGCTGTAATTGCTGAAAGCGGGCCACATTCCTGTCTACCTGCTCCAGCATTTCCCGTTCCAGTAATTCCGCCAGGAGTAAGTCTTGTCGCATTTGAGGGCGGAGCCGGTATTGCTGCCAGGCCAGAAAATCGTATGCGAGTTGCAACAGGTCGGAGATAGTGTTGTTTATGGCCAGCTCGTCGTAGGATGCAGCTTCGCCGAATACCTTTGAAAAAGCTGTTTTTTTCTCTAATTGATCGCTGTCAAATGCCGGCGCAAAAGGTAGCAGCCAGGTGAATAGGCGCTGTATTTTTTCGTTTTTATTAAAAAAAGAGGAAAAAACCAGTTCGCGAAGCTTGCTGCGTTCGCGGGTGGTCAATTTTTTTAGCAAAACGACGAGTTTGGTGTTTTTCATTTTTTTCTATAAATAGAATAGAAATATGCCCTAATTTTAAGCAATCTGGAGTATTTTTTTAATAAAAAAATGCTATAAATTCGAAATATTGTACTTTATAGGCGCTAATTGCTGATGTACTTTTGTATCATCAAATACCAGCATTCACCACGTTAAGTTATATCCTATGAAAAATCGAAGATTTCTACTGTCTTTATGGCTAAGCCTCTTTTGCTTTTTGTCATCCCTTTCGGCTCAAAACGCCCCGGAATGCCTTACCCTTTACACCGAGCCTGAGCAGGCCGATGCGGGGGCGCAGGTGTGCATCCCGGTAAAAGTGCGCGATTTTAGCAATATCATTTCAGCCCAGTACACGCATCGCTGGGATCCGGCCTTACTAGAATGGGAGAGCATTATTCCCGGCGATCTTCCCAGTGTGAGTATTGCCAATTTTGGAATAGTGAGTGAGCAACTCGAGGCCGGACAGCTCACTTTTGCCTGGTTCGACCCCATGGTGCAGGGCCTTAGCCTACCCGATGATGCTACGCTGTACGAAATCTGCTTTAACGTAACCGGGAGCGCCGGGCAATACGCTGATATCTATTTTGATGGTACCCCCACTTCTGTAGAGTTTGTGGGCGGTCAGTTGCACGAAATAGAGCGCTATAGCTTGCTGGGCTCCGGTATCGCTATTGGCTTGCCCGACGCCCCCCTGTCTATCAGCTCGGGTTGCATAGAAGGCGTGCTTTGTGGTAGCAGTTCTACTTCGTTCAGTATCGAGGTGGAAGGAGCCGACCCGCCTTTTTCCTATACCTGGACCGGTCCCGGCGGCTTTGGCGCCACCTCCCAAAACCCGACGGTCGTTATCCCGGGCACGTATAACCTCACCGTAACGGCTTCTAACGGCAGTTCGGCCCGGGCATTGATAAACGTGCCCGGCGGAGAATTGCTCGTGGGCGTGTCTTACCAGTGCGAAATCATTAACGATACGGCGCATGTAGAGATATCGAGTCTGGTATGGACAGGGGGGGCGCCGCCCTATGTTTTCCAGTGGAGCAACGGCGAAACCGATACCAGCGACCAGCTGGCCAGCACGAATGTCATTTTGCCGGGCACCTTTGGCGTAACCGTCACCGACCAGTCAGGCTGCGAGTTCATCGACGATCAGATCGCGCCGCAGTGTGGTAGTGTGCAGATGCTTACGGCGTATTCGTACGAATGTATTTTGGAAAATGACGAATGGACGGCCAACATATCCGTCGTTGTCTGGGATGGAGGTGTGGCGCCGTATACATTCATGTGGAACACAGGCGAAAGCACGACAGGAGATTTTTTTAGTACGATTACAGGCCCGGGCAATCAGGAGTATAGCGTGACCATCGTTGATGCGCTGGGTAATACCTATGTTCCCGAGCCGGCGGCGCCCAATTGCGGCGCCCCCAACGATACCGACGTCGAGCTGCGTTTCGAAACACCTGTTAGCGTAGTGCCGCCCGACGGCATCATATGCCTTGACATCGTCGCTGACAATTTTGAAGACATGGTGTCCGCCCAGTTTTCTGTGCAGTGGGATCCGGAGGCTTTTGCCTTCGATCATATAGAGCCGGCCGACCTGCCGGGGGTCGGCCTGGCCAACTTTGGCGACAACCCCTTCTGGCTCGACCAGGGTAAACTGGGCTTTCATTGGCTTTCCTTGCTCGTCGGCAGTACGAATCTCAGCTATAGCCTGCCCGATGGAGGCGTATTATTCCGGCTTTGCCTGCGCGCGCTGGACGACGCAGCCGGCAATACCACGGAGGTAAGCTTCGGCGAGGTACCCACACCGTTTGAATTCATCAGGTTGGGCGATACTCCGGTTCCCTTTGGGTTTAGCAGCCAGACACTTTTCATCGACGACAATCCTGCCCCCGAGTTTTTGTTATTGCAAGCCGGCGACGAACTGGTAGCGGCGGGAGAAAGCGTATGCGTGCCCGTCAGTGCGGTCATTTTCAATGACATCCTCAGCCTGCAATTTTCGATGGCATGGGATACCGGCCTGTTGCACTTCAGCTCGGTACAACCGCTCGATTGGTCAGGAATTGGCGCCGGCAATTTCGGGTTGGCGCAGGTTGACGAAGGTTCCCTGTCGTTTGCCTGGTACGACCCCGACCTCGGTGGCGAGACATTGCCGACGGGTACAGCCTTGTTCGAGGTCTGCTTCGAATCTACTGGAATCCCCGGCGTATCGCCCTTGGCTTTCACCCAGTCGCCTACGCCTTTTGAAGCCTATAACACCGACGACATACTGGTACCATTTGCGGGCTACGCCGGCAGCATTACCATTGTCGATCTCATCGTTTGGCCCGGCAATGCCGACAACGACGCACTGGTCAACCATTTCGACCTGCTGCCCATCGGACTGGCTTACGGCGCTACGGGGCCCCAACGGCCCAATGCCGATATATCGTGGACGGCTCAGGGGGCGCCGGGTTGGCAGCAAACCACCCCCAACTCGCTGATCAACTACGCCCACATTGATACCGACGGCGATGGCGCTATCGATGCTGCCGATACGTCGGCTCTGGTACAAAACTGGGGACAACTACCTGGCTTCGGATTACTGGCAGAAGAGGACAAACAGCTACCCCTTTCCGCCTCCCTGCTAAATTCGGCGATCTACGTGCAACCCGATACGATGACATTTGGCGAAGCCGCCACCTTGCAAATCATCCTGGGTGATGACGACAACCCGGCTGTTGACGTCTATGGCATCGCATTCTCTATCGTCTATGACGAAAATGCCATAGTAGCGGGAAGCGTCCACGCCACCTTCGCCGATTCGTGGATGCGCGAACCCGGGGGCGACCTCCTTACCGTGGCCCGCGAAGATACCGGCAATCATCGCATCGATATCGCTATCAGCCGGATTGACGGACTGAATACTTCGGGCAGCGGCCCGGTGGGCCAACTGCACCTCACCATCGAAGATGTGATCTTTATGCGGCAGGAAGCCTATGAAATGGCCTTTTCTATCGAAAACGTACAATTAATCAACGCCCAGGAAGAAGCCTTGACATTAGCGCCGGTGACCACCACCTCGCTGGTCGGCACCGCCACCGGGACTAATAACCCCTCGCTGGGTGCGCAGGTGCGGGTATTCCCGTCGCCCACCAGCGATCGCGTGTGGATTAAAGCGGATGATGGATTGGACGTGCAACAGGCCGTACTTTATACCTCCACCGGACAGATAGTTGACCGGTGGAACCGGCCGGAGTCAAGTCTGGCATTAGGCCGACTGCCGGCAGGCATATACCGCCTGGCCATTATCACCGACAAAGGCGTAGTGCACAAGTCAGTGGTAAAGAATTGATTTTCATTAAATTATTTAATTAAAAAAACAACTTCTAATATGAAACAAGTACGTTTCCTTTTGCCGGCCATACTCGTATTGTTCGTTTATATACATGCGATAGCCCAAACACCCACTGCTACTATTTCGGGACAGGTGACCCTGGTTGACGGCACAACCTCGCTTTCCGGCGTTGATGTTGTATTAACAGATGAACTAGGAGGTATCGTAGCCACCACGCAGACCAATGCTTCCGGCGAATATGAATTTGCTGATATCCCCACCGGCGCCACCTATTCGCTCGCGTTGAACAGAGCCGACGGGGCGCCGCTCAACGGTGTCTCTACCTTTGATGCGGTGCTGATAGCCCGGCATATACTGGGTGTGGAGGCACTGTCCACACCATATAAGATAATAGCCGCAGATGCTAATGGCAGCGGCACGAATACCACTTTTGACATAGTCTTGATCAGGAGGCTTATACTTGGCATCAGCCAGCAGTTTGATATCGCGCATTGGCGTTTTGTACGGGCAGACCTGGCATTTCCCAACCTCGATCAAGTATTTGCGACCCTTAATGCCGATCCCGCCCAGTTTTTGCTTGGCGCTGATTTGACCCGCAATTTTGTTGCCGTGAAGATCGGCGATGTGAAT
>JAEUUQ010000538.1 GCA_016787505.1 Saprospiraceae bacterium
CGTCGAAAGGAGCGGCTTCGTTGCGCTTGGCGCATTCTATAAATGCGTTGAGCAGGAAGAAGTCCATGCCGCCGTGGCCGGCGCCCTCGGCGCTTTGCTCCCAGCGCTTCCACAAGGGGTGGTCGTATTGCTTGAGGTAGGCGTCGGCGGTTTCCCAGCGGTGGCCCGGGCTTTTGCCTTCGATATGTATCGATTTGTTGACGTCCATCCACAGGCCTTTGGTGCCCTGTACCCGGAATCCCAATGAATACGGCCTGGGCAGGTTGGTGTCGTGGAAGAGGGTGATCGTTTCGCCGTTGGCGGTTTTGATCATGGACGTGACGATGTCGCCCAGCTTAAATTCCACTGTGGCGTTGGGGTGCTGGGCGCCGCCTTTGGGGTGTGATACCACGTAATCGTGCAGCCCCCTCGACTTGGTGGCCATTGACGTAATATACAGCAGCCGGTTGCCGCGGTTGATATCGATATACTGGGCTACTGGGCCGATGCCGTGAGTGGGGTACAGGTCGCCATTGCGGTGAATGGAATGCCAGGTACGCCATTTGGATTCGCTGTAACCTTTGTCGCCAAACTCTACGCCGCTATCATAAGGCGAAACGCCGTCGTTAAATTTTACGCCGCGCAAGTCGTGCTGGTAGCCGCATTCAAGGTGCATCATCTCGCCGAAGAGTCCCTGGCGCACCATGTTCAGGACGGCCATCACGTCGCGGCGATAGCATACGTTTTCGAGGAAGAACAGGTGTACGCCCGTTTCTTCGTGGGTGTTCACCATTTGCCAGCACTCGTCGACGGAAAAAGCGCCGCAGACTTCTACGCCGGTGTATTTGCCTGCGCGCATGGCAGCCACGGCCATTTCGGTATGCCATTCCCACGGTGTGGCTATGATGACGGCGTCGACGTTAGGGTTGCGAAGCAGTTCGAGGTATCCGCGCTCGCCTTTGAGGTATACCTGCGGTTCGGGTTTTCCTTTGTCGGCTGCCATTTTTTTGGTAGCGTCGATCATGCCGGCATCGATATCACAGATGGCTACGACATCGCAGTCGCTGCGCAATAAGGCCAGTTCTACGTGGCTTTGCCCGCGCAGGCCTACGCCGATAAAACCTAGCCCCAATTTTGTTTTGGGCGATTGCTGGAGGGTAGCGGCGGCGCTGATTTCCTGGGCGGTTTGCCCGGTATGGGTGGCGGTGACTACAGCGCCGGCGGCCAGCGCGGTTTGTTGTATAAATTTGCGGCGGTTCATGACATTTGCTGGGTTTATCAACAAGTAGATGTTATACTCCGGCCTAAATATAAGGCGGTTACCCCATTCCGCTATGCCGCACTGCGTTATTTATTGCTTTTCACCCCTTGGACAAACTGCCTGACCTGATAGTTGGCCAACAGCCTGTGTGTCATATCGCCGCCGGCTAATACGACAACTCCTCCGGCGAATAACGCGTACCGGAGCGTTTCAAAAACAGGGGTGTACATGGAAAAGAAAGGTCGGACGGCCAATAATTCTATGCCGGTCACAAGCGAAGCCGTTAGAATAAGAAACACGCTTACGGCTTTGGTATAACTGAGGAGCCGGGTATAACTCCTGCGCCGGCATTTTATTAAAAAAACAATGACGTCGCCATCATATGGATCGATGCGGATGAGTTCCTGCAGGATATAATCAGCTTTTTCAAAAGCTTGCTCATGGAACAAAGCCGCCGCTTTGCGAAAGAGCAGCAACCTGAAGATGTCCTGCCCCCCGAATTCCCTAATATTGTACTGCACCGAAATTTCTACCACCGGGTCTACCATCAGCAGGTATTTGCGGTAGTCGCCCAGTTCAAACAAGGCATGGGTATACGTCGCCATCATTTCAAAACCTTCCTCAATATCAAGGCGCAAAATGGCATCCTCGCGCTCCTCGTAGAAGCGGATGATATCCCGGTAGGCATTGGCGTCGATGGCCTTGAAATCCCGGTAGATTCGCGAATGATATGTTGAGGAAACCCACATGCTTTTTTGATGTGCTGATGTGCTAATTTGCTAATTTGCTAATTTGCTAATTTGCTAATTTGCTAATTTGCTAATTTGCTAATTTGCTAATTTGCTAATTTGCTAATTTGCAATATAATTATCAGCACATTAACTCATCAGCACATCAGCACATTAACTCATCAGCATCCCGACCTCCTTCCAGTCGGTACGGGACTCCCTACGGTCGCATCAGCACATCAGCACATCAGCACATCAGCACATCAGCACATCAGCACATTAAATAAAGCACCGGCTTACTGGGGCTTACATCGAGTTCAAAGCTGGCGATTTGGAGGTTTAGCAAATATAAACCATCAGGGATAGAATTGTTCACATAAACCAGCTCAGAAATTGTACAATTTGAGCGGGTATCGTGGGGGTATTGCCAAAACGCTTTATGGGCGAGCAGTTGGCCGCCGTCTTCTTCGCGATCCACGCTGGGCAGATCGATGAGCAGGTGCTCGATGCCGTTGTCGGCCATCCAGGAGGCGGCGTCGTGGTGGAGGTAGGGGGGGTTGGCGCCCGAATAATTGGTGCGCAGCTTGAGATCGTCGTTGGGCATGGTGCGCAGTACCAGCGCTTTGATATCCGTGGTGTCGGGCAGGGCCTCTTCGAGTTGGCGGCGCAAGATCACGCGGTCGCCGTTGTCGAGGCGTTGGGGGAATAGGGTAACGAGCCGCGCCGGGAAGTGAAATTGGCGCAGGCACTGGTTGATCGTATAGGTTTCGAGGGCTATATGCCCCACGCATTCGGTATGCGTGCCATTGCCGTGGGGATTTATTTTTATATTAAAAAAATTGACGGGGCCTCCTTGTGCAGTAGCGCCGATAAAACTCCCCGCCACCACGGGCCAGGTTTCCATAGGAGGGGCATAAAAGCAGTTGACGGAATCGAGCCCAGGCTGGAGGGGTATCGAAATATCCAGCGGACGGCTCAGATCACAGCGATAGGGGCGCCCTTGCACGATGAGGTCGAGGTGCATAGTTTTTGCGGCAAAGATAACGACTATTGTCGATGCAGCGTCATCACCGTAATTTCGGGGAGGATGCCTACGCGGCCCGGGTAGCCCAGAAAGCCCAGCCCCCTGTTGACATACAAAAACTGCTTGCCGCGGGTGTACAAACCCGCCCACTGGCGGTACACGTATTGAATGGGGCTCCATTTGAACCAGCCGCGGATTTCAAAGCCAAATTGCATGCCGTGGGTATGTCCTGAGAAGGTGACGTTAATATCCGGGAAATGGGGCACCACCTGTTCTTCCCAATGCGAGGGGTCGTGCGAGAGCAACAGTTTGAGCGGCGCCTGTTGGGCGCCTTCGTAAGCTTCGGTCAGTCGGCCGTATTTAGGAAACCGGGGATGTGCCGAGTAGTTTTCCACGCCTATGACGGCCACCTGCTCGCCGTTGATATCCAGCAGGCGGTGTTCGTTGAGCAGCAAATTCCAGCCGAGCCGGCGGTGGATAGCCAACAGTTGGGCCATATTTTGCCGCTTGGCGTCGGCATTGGGCCATTGCAGATAATCGCCGTAGTCGTGGTTGCCCAGCACGGAGTAAACGCCGTGCCGCGCTTGTATTTTATCAAAAACGTCTACGAAAGGTTCGGCTTCGTGGGCGGCGTAATTGACCAGGTCGCCGGTGAAAAACACCAGGTCGGGTTTTTCGCGGTTGATCAATGCCACGGCTTCGCGCACGGGTTCGCTTGCGGGAAACGAGCCGGTATGTATGTCAGATATCTGGACAATGCGCAGTCCCTCGAGCGCTGCCGGCAGGTCGCTTACCGGCACCTTGTGGCGGTGCAGGCGATATCGGTATCGGTTGCGCAGCATGCCGTAGGTAAGCGAAATCAGGGGAATAGAGGCCAGTGTGAGCCCCACCTGGGCCAGCAGGGTCGAGCGGGAATAATACGCGGCGGCTACCTCGCCGCCCAGTCCGTCGTATACACTCAACATCAAACGCCTGAAATCGTCGATCAACAGGGCGCCGGCCAGCAGCAACTTGGACGCATAAATAATGATGAGCAGGCTGCGGACGATAGACACTACATTTTGGTTCCAGCCTGCCAAACCCGTAGTAGCCGAGCTGACGAGAAATGCCAGCGAAAACACGGGAATTGACCAATATACGAGGGTTAGACCCCAGCGCCAGGTATCGCTCCAGGAGGCGGTGAGCAGGGGTACCGCCTGAAAAGCGTATACATCGAGAAAAAGAATAAGTACAACCAGCGGCAAATAACGCTTCATAATGAGTTTGCTTATGGCAATGTAATGTCTTTACCCGCAAGTAAGTTGAAAACGGACAGGTCAAAAGGCCTTTTTTCAGACCAAACTGCGGTTTTTGTCGGTCAACGCGCTTTTGGGCTGATAAGAACCGGACGGGTTGCTTCGTTAATAGTGCTGTTTATACCCGGGATGGAAAAAATTTATTCTTCCGGATAGGGTTACGGCATCGAAAGCAAATTTTTTTTTCAACGCAGTGGGTGAAAAAAAATTAAACAATTTTAATCTTTACAAAATATTATTTTAAAACATTATTATTTTTTTATCAATTTTAGAATAATATTTTGACAAATACTTGACTGATAAAAATCATCGTTGTAACTTTGTATCGAAATTGCAAGTTGGCGTTATAAGCCATATAATGTATTGCGAATTAACTCCCTATTCACAGACTAACTTATAAATCGAAATACCATGAACGCTTCCAAAA
>JAEUUQ010000572.1 GCA_016787505.1 Saprospiraceae bacterium
TTTCCTAGAAATTGGGGCAATATACGCCACGGCGCTCGGGGCCGCAGATTTTGTATTGCAGTGCGAACTCAAAGCCGCCGTTAGAGTTACTGGCCGGGCGCAGCGGGGATACGTTGATATCGTAGCTAAAGCCCAGCGTAAACTGGTTGTAGTCGAAACGCGTAGATAAGATGACAGCGTCGTTGAGTACGCCTGACTCGATCTTGTTGGAAATGCGCGTCCAGAGGCCGAACTGGAAGTCCTGGTAGTTATTGCGCTGGCGATTGAGCAGGAATTTGAAGCTCGTACCGGCATTGACCTGGAACGAGGGGCCTTGGCTCATCACGATAACGCCCGGTACCAGTCCGAAGCGATCACCCAGGAGGAATTCGCCGCCTGCGTGAATCGTAAAGCGGCTGTACAGCAGGTCTTCTTCGGCGCTGCTGAACGATTGGTTGGCGCGGTTGAGGTGGTGAAAAGCGCCGCCGAAATACAGGTTATTGTCGGGGTCGAACACCATAAACCACATCAGGCCTGCGGCGAGATCGGCGAAAATAAAGTTGTCGCGATCGAAGCCGTCTTCCTGGGAGTCGAGGTTGCCGTCGAATCCTCCTTCGCCGTCGTGTTGGGTACCCCATCGGAGTTTCAGGAAGTCGATGCTGCGCTGTGCTACGCCGGCTTCGGCGCCCACTACGAGGTATTGGCCGTCGTTGCGGCCGCCGCCCATCTTTTTGCTATAAGAAGCGGAGAGTTTGCCGGTTAAGGTGGCGAAATTAGCTTCGCCTGCGCGGTCGCCCCAGAACGTGCCGCCCACGCCAAAATAATCATAACGCCCCACAGGGATACGCTGATCATAAGAAACGGAATACGTACTATAGGCATTGGAGCGCAATACGCTGGCCCACTGGTTGCGATAGTTGGCCACAATGCGCGAATTACAGTTCATCAAACCTGTCATCGCCGGATTCAGGTTGAGCGGCGAGAGGTAGAACTGGGAAAAGTGGATGTCCTGCGCACCCAGCGAGAGCGCACCCATCATAGTAAGGCAGGTAAAGATCAGCGGTTTGAATGACTTCATAAAGATTGTATTTGTAGAGCGTCCTTCCAAATGAAATATGTTAAACCTCATAAAAATTGAGTTACAATATTAGGGAATCCCAACCAAACTCGGGGAATATTTTTAGTTAAAACACGACAAAGTACCAGATAGCTACTTCCAAACAGGTTTTTCGATTTGCGCAGATAGGGAGTAAACGCCCGATGACAAGCGAATATTTTGTCCGTTAACACGGCGCCCCGGCTTATTGCTCGCCAAGATAAGCACACAAGATATTGTAAATGTATTTTTTTAGCAAAAAAATTGAGACAGGGGCTAAACTACTTGATGAATGGTGTGTTTTACTTGTGTATTTAATAGTAAAGCTATTATTTTACAAAACAAAAACCGCTGCCCATGTCAACCATAGAATTCGCCGCCAACTTCCAGGCTGAAGAAACCCTTCTGCTTTCTTTTGCATACCGGCTTACCAACGACCAGGAGGATGCCAAAGACTTGATGCAGGAAACAGCCTATAAAGCATTTCGTTATCGAACACGCTACCAGCCGCATACCAACCTGCGCGCCTGGCTGATGACGATCATGCGCAATACGTTTATCAATGACTACCGGCACCGCAAACGCAGGCGAGGCGTACAAGCTCCCGCTCCCGAAAATTACCCTATCGAAAATGCGGGTATGACCGACAACCAGGGCGTAAGCAATCTGACGGTAGCTGAACTCGAAAGGGAAATCAATGCGCTCGAAGACTGGCTCAGAGTACCCTTTTACATGCATTGCCAGGGGTATAAATACGAAGACATCGCCGAAGCGCTTTCGATTCCGCTGGGTACGGTAAAAAGTCGTATCTTTTTTGCCAGAAAACAACTACAAGCCGCCGTAAAGGAATTGTATGCCTCGCGCAACCTTGAAGAAGCGCTTTGTGTTTGAATATAATAGAAGAACAGTCGCCATTTTTACACCATAAACACGACCCGGCCTATGGCAACCGTTACGGGTGTCCGTCCTATTAAGCGTTTTTTCAAACTACTGGAATTAGACAGGAAAGATATTTACTACGTTTACCTGTATGCCATTTTCTCAGGCCTCATCACGCTCAGCCTTCCCTTGGGCGTACAAGCCATCATTGGTATGATTGCGGGCGGGGCCATTTCGGCTTCGCTGGTTATTCTGGTCTTAATGGTAACGGTTGGCACCGCCCTGCCCGGCATCCTCAAAGTGATGCAACTCATCGTTACAGAAACCTTGCAACGCCGCATTTTTACCCGCTCGGCGTTCGACTTTGCTTACCGCATCCCGCGACTGAAACTCGACACGCTGGTCAATTACCACGCCCCCGAGCTTGTCAACCGCTTTTTTGACACGATTACCCTGCAAAAAGGCGTGCCCAAAATTCTCATGGATTTTTCTACCGCTATTTTGCAGATCGCGTTCGGACTTATACTCATTTCTTTTTACCACCCGTTTTTTGTGTTTTTTGGCGTATTATTAGCCTTGATTTTACTCGCCATTTTTCGGCTCACCGGCGCTAAAGGGCTAAAAACCAGCCTGAAAGAATCCAAATACAAATACGAGGTCGTGTACTGGTTGGAAGAATTGGCCCGCACCATGAGCACGTTTAAACTCTCGGGCGACAGCGAGTTGTCTATGCGAAAAACCGACGAGTTGGTATCGAAATACCTCGACAGCCGAAAAGCGCATTTTAAAATATTGCTATTTCAGTACAATAGCATTGTAGTATTCGAGACGGTCATCATGGCCAGCCTGCTGTTTTTGGGAAGTTACCTGGTTATCGAAAACCAAATCAATATCGGGCAGTTTGTGGCGGCTGAAATCGTCATCATCCTCATTTTGGCATCTGTCGAAAAGCTGATCGCCACGATGGATGTGATCTACGATGTGCTTACAGCCCTGGAAAAACTGGGGGTAGTGACCGATCTGCCGCTCGAGCAGGAAGGTGGCGTAAATTTTGCAGCGCTCGATAAAAAGGTGGGCTTGCATTTATCGATCAGGGATTTGTCGTTTCGCTTCGAAGATGCGTCACAAGCTACCCTTCATAAGGTAAACCTGGAGGTCAGGCCCGGCGAGAAGGTCTGCATCGCCGGTTACAACCGCGCCGGAAAATCTACGCTACTCAAACTCATTTCGGGTTTGTATTTCAACTATCAGGGCAGCATCAGCTACAACGGTTACCCCCTGCAGAATATCAACCTGGCCAGCCTGCGCCGGGTAATCGGCGACTTTTCAGCCGATGAGGATATTTTCAAGGGTACGGTACTGGAAAATATTACGGTGAGTTGCCCCAGCGTGCCGCTCGATAAAGTAGTAGCTGCCGTAAGAAGCGTGGGCGCCCACCATTTTATCGAAGACCTGCCCGACGGTTATCAAACCATATTGCTGCCGCACGGGCGAAAT
>JAEUUQ010000578.1 GCA_016787505.1 Saprospiraceae bacterium
CACGATCAGCGCCGAGGCGTAGTCATCGCCGTTGCCGGTTCCGTTGCGCGTGGCATACCACACCTGGTCGCCGTCGTTTTCGTATTTGACAACCAGAAAATCAAAGTGGAGGCTGGAGGCCGAGTAGGCCGCTCCGGCGACATACACATTCCCGCTCCCGTCGAGTTGAATCGCCACGCCGTAAGAGGCGTCGATACCGGTAGCCTGGAATTCCTCATCCCAGACCAGGTTGCCTAAGGAATCGTGTTTGGTGGTATAGGCCGCGATTTTGCCGTTGGAAAGCCGGGTATTACCGGTGGTGTAGACATATCCAGCCGCATCTATAGTGGAGGCCGTCCAGTCGAAGGAGGCTAGCGGTTCGCCAAAGGCGGTATGCCAGGCCTTGTTCACCGTGGACTGGGCGGGGGCGCTATGAGCGAAAACACATAACATTGCAATTACCAAATGGGAGGGGGGGTACTCCAGTAGATGTGGTTCATGATGTGGCGTTTAAAGGGTATTACAAGATGAAAGGCAATATAAGAGATTTGGAGTAAATAATCAAATGTTCCGCCGATGTGATGCCCATGCTTGATAAAAATGCTTAACTTGGTTATTCGGTGATTCGAATTTTAAATAGCCCAACGTCCAAGTAACCAACCAACCAACCAAACGCTCGCTATTGATGGACTCCTTCCTCCAACACATCCAACGTCGCAGCGAACGCATTACCGACCGGATAAAAAAACTCGGTCGGCGATGCGGGGAGGCTTCTTTGCATAATTTGCGGGTGGATATCAAAAAACAACGCGCACTATACCGGTTGTTTCGCGAGGCAGACCCCGATTTTCCCTACCAAAAGTCTTTTCACCGGCTGAAAAAAATCTTTGCCCACGCCGGGATCGTCCGGGAAATACACCGCCAGACGGATCTGCTGCAGGGAGAAAGCGAGGTGGACGCCCATCTTACGCGCAAATACAAAAGATACCTGGTGAATGCCTACCAACTGGCGCGCAACGATTTCCGGATACACGCGCGTGATGCCGGTATTCCTACCTGGGAAGAACTCGAAGAGGCCATACAGCAGGCTATCAGCCAATGCAACCAACCTACGCTGGCGGATTATTTCCAGCTACTCAGCGCGCAGGCCCATCAAATTATCCACCACATTGCTACCTGTTCCAACGAAGAAATGCACCAGTTGCGCAAAGACATTAAAGACTACGAGGCCAACCGTAAAATATCTGCCCGGTATTTCGGGTTTGATCCCGGGCCGTTTCCCGGCATACAGGGAGATATCAACGCCCTGCTCGACCAACTGGGCCTGTGGCACGATTACGACCGGGCCTGGCGGCGCCTGCAAATCGACCTGGCCGCCACTTATTGGTCAAACCCCGACCGGCAAGCCGGCAAACAACTGCTTTTGCGCTGGCAACGCAAAAGCCGCTATTTGAAGCGCAAGTTGAAAAACATATTCGCTAACTTACCAGCTCAAAACACATCAAAATGAAACGCCTTGCCAAATCAACCCTATACTTACTCTTGCTAGTTGTCGCCGCCAACCTTGCGGCGCAAACCGACATCTACGACAGCGGCGGCCCGCTGATGCCCGAGCAAGCCGCCTACGACGTCATCAACTACGACTTGTCGCTCCAAATATGGCCCGACGAGCAGCGCATTGACGGCAAAGTGCGCATCGACCTCATTGTGGTACACCCGATGTACTGGCTGGTACTCGACCTCGATACACTGCTGGATGTGCATCAGATTTACACCCCCGACGGTCGCGAGGCCGCCTTTCACCGCGAGGGGGGCAAATTGTGGATCGACCTGCACCACACCCGGCAGCCCGGGCAGTTGGTGCAACTGACGGTGGAATACGGCGGCAAGCCGCGGCCCGCGCCCATGGCGCCCTGGAGCGGCGGGTTCTCCTGGGCAAAAACACCCTCAGGCGCACACTGGATCGCCACTACCTGCCAGGGCGAAGGAGCTGACATCTGGTGGCCCTGCAAAGACCACGTATCCGACGAACCCCGCACGATGGGCCTACACTTCCGCGTACCCAACGAACTCGTGGTGGCCACCAACGGCCAACTACTAAAAACCGAACCTCACGGCGACGGCACCACCACTTACCATTGGTACATCTCCAATCCGATCAATATATATAATGTGTCGTTTAACGCTGCCCCCTACCGCCTCATCGAAGACCGCATGGCGAGTGTGGCGGGCGATACCTTCCCTGTAGTTTTTTACGTATTGCCCGAAGACTATGAAAAAGGAGTTGAGCTTTTTTCAGAAATAAAAGACCACCTCCGGTTTTACGAAGAACTGCTGGGGCCATACCCGTTCAGGGCCGACAAATACGGCGTTGTACAGACGCCCCACCTGGGCATGGAACACCAGAGTATCATCGCATACGGCGCCAAGTTCAACAACGGCTCCATGACCGGCGGCATAGACTGGGGTTTTGACGCCCTGCACCACCACGAACTGGCCCACGAATGGTGGGGCAACCTGGCCACTAACTCCGACTGGCGCGATATGTGGCTCCACGAAGGTTTCGGTTCGTACATGCAGCCGTTGTACGCCGAACGTCTCAAAGGCCGGGAAGTCTACAAATCTTATATGCGCAACATGCGGCGTTTTAGCAATACCCTGGCGATTGCGCCCCGCGAGTCGATGACCAGCAAAGAAATTTACCGCGCGCCGATTTATGTAAAAGGCGCCTGGGTGCTACATACCCTGCGCTACCTGATGGGTGACGAAGCGTTTTTTAAGGCCTTGCGCCGCATGGCCTACCCCGACCCCAGCATGGAAGTGCAAACCGACGGCGGCCAAACCCGTTTTGTCACCACCGATGATTTCCTGACGATCTGCGAGGAAGCCTCGGGGCAGTCGCTCGACTGGTTATTCGAAGTGTACCTGCGGCAACCGGCACTGCCGAAGCTGTTTTCGCTTGTTGACGACAACAAACTATACTTGCATTGGCAAGCGCCCAACAATCTGCCCTTCCCTATGCCGGTAGAAGTGGAAATGGGTAAAGAAATAAAGCGGTACGCCATTCCGCCGGAGGGATTGGTACTCACCTTTGAAAAAGGCGTCAAACCCGTCGTAGACCCGGAGGGTTGGCTGCTGTATGAAATCGGGAGAAAATAGTGCGCGTAGCTGTCAATACCCGGTTTCTGCTGCCTGACAAACTCGAGGGCATCGGTTGGTTTACCTGGGAGGTGACCCGTCGGCTGGTGGCGCGTTATCCCGATTGGGAGTTTGTTTTCCTGTTCGACAGACCTTATGATCCCGCCTTTATTTGTGGGCCGAATGTGACGCCCGTTGTGGTACCCCCGCCGGCCCGCCATCCGGTATTGTGGTGGGCCTGGTTTGAGCTATCGCTGCCCCTTGCGCTTCGCCGGTACCGTCCCGACGTATTTTTCACTCCCGACGGCTATTGTTCGCTGGCTGCGCGTGTGCCCACCGTCATGGTGGCCCACGATATAGCCCACGTGCACTTCCCCGATCAGGTACCTGTGCTTGTGAGGCGCTACTACGATTACTTCGTACCGCGTTATCTGCAACGGGCTGAACGGCTGATCACCGTATCGCAATTCAGCAAAAACGACATAGTGGGGCACTACGGCATCAACCCGGCAAAAATTGACGTGGCTTGTAATGGTTGCAGGGAAACCTTCCTGCCTTTGTCGGAAACAGAAAAACAAGCCGTGCGGGCGCAATATGCCGGGGGGCTGCCTTACTTTTTTTACCTCGGCGCCGTGCATCCACGTAAAAATGTGGACCGACTCATCGAAGCCTTTAGTTTATTTAAAAAACAAACCGGCTCGCCTGTCAAATTGCTCATCGGGGGGCGGCTGAGTTGGCAAACCGGCCCGGTAAAAGCCGCCCTGGAGGCTTCGGCTTACCGAAATGACATCCGGCTGCTGGGTTACATACCCGACGAAGCGCTGCCCGGGCTTACCGGGGCGGCGCTTGCACTGACCTACGTATCCCTCTTTGAAGGTTTTGGCGTGCCCCTGCTCGAAGCCATGCATACCGAAACCCCAATTATTACATCCGCTACTTCCTCGCTTAATGAGGTTGCCGGAGATGCTGCACTGCTGGTTGACCCTACTGATGCCCGGGCTATTGCGCAAGCCATGGAGCAACTCTATTTTGATCCGGGATTTTGTCACTTTTTGGCCGAAAACGGAAAAAAACGCAGGGCCTTTTATACATGGGATTTGGCATATAAAATTATCGAAGAGAATATACTTCATCTTGTGTAATATATTGTTTTTTAGTATTTTAAAATAACCTGATTATGGCCTGATTTTAGCATTCAATGAATAGATTAAATTTATTTTTAATTCTTAAAATGTTATTAAAAAGGCATTAACACTTGCGTCAAATAATGTTTTTACCATATATTGCACAATAATTCGGAAAACCACCACAAAGAACTATGGCCACTCGGCTCAAAATTGGTGGGATAGACTACACGCCATTGAGAAAATTACACGACCCCCTACCGGTTATCATCTAGTAGGGAGACTCTGGTACTACTTTCCAAAAATCGCGTCTCTTGTGGCCTTGCAGCCACCAGAAGAGATAATTATTTGCCCTGATGTTTTTGTTCATAGCAGCAGTGAGCTGCCATGCCATGATATAGTAGTATTTTTTTGTGAAACAAAGTTTACAAACCCAACAAATATGTTACAAAAACGCCAGTGCGCCACCTTAGTGGCATGCCTAAGCTTCCTGGTAGCTTGGGCCCAACCAACGCACCCCGAAATCGAATTGATTAACGGAGTAGTGCCTCCTCATCAGCGCTACAAGCCGGCGGCCTTTGCTGCGCTTGCCTCTTCGGTAGCCGATTACAACGGGGTCTATAATGTAATTCTTCAATTTGAAGGCATTCCCGACCAACAAGTCAGAGAAGATTTACAGCGGCTGGGTGTAACGTTATACACCTATATTCCCAATTACGCATATTTGGCTACCGTGCCTAAAGGCGCCGAGTTTACGCTCCTACCGGTCAGCGCCATTGTGCCGGTAATGCCTGCTTATAAAATAGCGCCGGCGCTGGGGAAACCTCCTTTTAGCGGAGGCGAGCAGGAATTATTGGCGGTGGCGCCGTTTCCCGGAGTCGACCTTGCGGGGTTCAAAACGGCGCTAGAAGCCGCAGGCTGGTCTGTAATAGGCGATGATGCGGGGGTGTTGAGGCTGGCCATTGCCAGGAGAGACATAGAAAAGCTAGCCCGGCATCCTGCCATCATGTTCATAGAACCCTGGATCGCCCCTGAGCCGGAAGGTATTCCAGGGCGGACCTTACACCGCGCCAGTCTCTCATCGCATATAGCGCCGTTAGGCACATACGATGGGTCGGGTATAGGTGTGGGAATCGGCGATGATGGCAGTGTGCAGCATGTCGACTTCCAAGGGCGGGTTACCATCTTTACTCCAGACGACGGCAACAATCACGGCGATATGACTGCCGGCATCACCGGGGGCGCCGGTAACCGCGATCCGCGGGGTATAGGCATGGCTCCCGGCGCTGATATTTATATGTTCAACGTGAGTACCTACCCACATATTACCAATGCCATCGATCACTTTTTGGAATGGGGGATAATAGTCACCAACACCTCTTACGGC
>JAEUUQ010000579.1 GCA_016787505.1 Saprospiraceae bacterium
CACACACCCGACGTACGTAGTCTAATACACTGCGCTACGCAATAGAACTTTTTTTGTTCATCAAAAATTAGCGCTGTTATGAAAACCAAGTCGTTCTTTTTCGCTGTGATGTTAGGCCTGATGGCATGGTCGGTACAAGCCAGCCCGGTACCCGAAACCGGTAAAGGTGCCGAGTCGCTGAGAAAAGCTATTACCCGGCTGATGGAAAATCCCGAGCTGAGCAAATTGGGCATCAAGGAAGCTGAAGCAGAAATACGTTTTATTATCGACGAATACCAGCGCGTACAAATACTGGAAGTGATCACCGACAACGAAGACCTCGCGCAATTGATCAAAGACCGCCTACACCAGAAAAGGGTGAACGCCCAGGATATCGAGTTTTTTACGAAGTATAATGTGAAGGTGGCGTTTTCGTCGGAGGTACTGTGAGGTTGTCGGTTGTGGGTTGTGGGTTGTAGGTTGGTTGTATGTTTTTTCCTACAACCTACAACTTACAACCGATAACTCACAACCGACAACCCACAACTACCTTTTATACTTCAGCCTAATCGAATTCCCAATCACCACCACATCTGAAAAAGCCATAAACAGAGCGCCCCACATGGGGTTGAGCAGGCCTACGGCGGCGATGGGGATGGCCACGATATTGTAGGCAAAGGCCCAGAACAGGTTTTGCCGGATTGTCTTTACGGTTAGCCGACAGATGTGGAGGGCAATGGGCAGGTTGTTGAGTTGGGGGTTGAGCAGGATCACCTGGGCCGATTCTATGGCGGCTTGCGAGGCGTTACCCATAGAAATGCCGATATGGGCGCGGGCCAGGGCGGGGGCGTCATTGATGCCGTCGCCGACCATGGCGGTGAGGCCTTTTTGAGCCAATTGCTCGATGATTTCCAGCTTTTGGGCAGGCAATTGCTCGGCATGGAAGGTATTGACGCCCAATTTGAAAGCTACTTCCGAGGTTTTCAACTGGTGGTCGCCGCTAAGGATCACGGGGTGCAGGCCGGCGTCTTTGAGGTCGCTGACAGCCCGGCGCGCTTCGGGCCGGATATCGTCGATGATGGAGACGGTGGCCAGCAGCTTGTCGTTTTGGGTGAGGTACAGGTGTTCGTCTTCATTTAGTTCCACGACATGACCGTTGCCTGCCGACAGGATATGCCGCGATCCCACTTTATAGATATTGCCCTCGCTGTCTTGTGCGACAACACCCAATCCACGCTGCTCCTGGGCGGCCACGAGGTTCAACTGCGTACCGTTGAGGCGGGGCTCCATGGCTTCTACCAGGGATTGCGCGATGGGGTGCGAGGAGTGTTTTTCGAGGGCGTAAAGCAGCGCGTGCACAAATTTGTGGTCTTCGGTACGGTAGTTAATATGGCTAACCTGGAAGCGGCCGGTAGTTAGCGTTCCTGTTTTATCAAATACAACATGCTTGAGGTTGGCAAATAACTCCACAGTTTGACCGCCTTTAATGAGTATGCCGTTGCGAGCCAGGCGGCCCACGCCTACCATCACAGCAGTAGGCGTGGCGAGTCCCATAGCGCAAGGGCAAGATATCACGAGTACGGCAATGGCGTTCATCAGCGCCTGCTTGAAGCTGAGATCAAATGCAAAATACCCCAGCAAAAGCGTAAACAGTGAAATGCTGACTACCGCCGGCACAAAAATAGCGCTGATACGGTCGGCGAGACGCTGAATATCGGGTTTGTCGCGCTGGGCAGTTTTTACCAGTTCGATCATTTGACTTAGCACCGTATCGCGGCCGGTGGCGGTCACCCGCATCTGCATATTGCCCGTGATCAGCACCGAGGCGCCGATCACGCTGTCGCCGGCCTGCTTGTCGACGGGGGTACTTTCGCCGGTGAGCATCGACTCGTCAATGGTAACCAAGCCGCTTTCAATGATACCGTCGGTGGGAATTTTGTCGCCTTCGTTCACCTGCAGAATATCGTTAATCTGTATCTCCTCGCGGCTGAGGGTCACGATCGTACCCGAGGGCATCACCTTGCGGGCTCGCTCCACCTGCAGGCGGGTGAGTTCGCCGATAGCAGTGGTGGTTTGCTCTACCGCGCGTTTTTCCAGCCAGTTGCCCACCAATACCAGCGTAATGATCGTAGCCGCCGTTTCAAAAAATATATAATTGGCTTCGCCCAAAATGGCGCCGATCAGGCTGTAAATAAATGCAGCGCTGCTACCCAGAAAGATGAGTACATCCATATTGGGCACGCCGCCCCGAATCGATTTGAAGGCGCTGACGCCAAAATGCCAAACGCCGATAATCATTACCGGCAGGCAGATGGCCAGTTGTGCCCAGGGGTTGTGCATAAAAGCCACGTGCACCCCTACCGCCATGAGCAAGTGGTTGAGCAGTAGCGGTGCGGTAAAAATGGCGCTCACCCACAGTTTGCGCTCCAGGGTCCAGGTGCGACGTTGGGTTTGCCCTGTAGCCACCACATAACCCAGTTTGTGAATGCCCGCCCGGGCATCGTCGAGAGAAAGTTTGGCGTCATCGCGTCGGAAGCGCACTTCGCCGGTCTGGAAGTTGACAAAGACGTCCTGCAACCCCTTCCTTTCGAGAAAACGGGAAATGCTCGTGGCACAGTTGTTGCAATCCATGCCTTCTACTTTCCACTCTATAATAGGGTTTGCCATATCATTGATGCTGTAATTGGATGTGTTCAAATATATACAAAAGTCTTGTTCACTTGGTTGTCTCGTAAATCTTTACTAGTTTTTTTTGCGTTATTCGTTTATGGGTTTATTTTTTTGGATGCCCAAATGGCATACTCACATCTATTAATCGCATAAAAACAATAACAAGATGAAAAAGAGAGAGTTTCTAAGAATGGCAGGTTTAATGGGCGTAGCAGGTCTTTTCGGTTCCAGCCGCTTGCGCGCTGCCGACCTGGAGCCTATTGAGGCCGTGACCTTGCGCACGGGCGACTTTGAGTTGCCCAAGCTCAATTTCGCCTTCGACGCACTGGAGCCGCATATCGATAAGATGACCATGGAGATCCACCACGGCAAACACCACGCAGCCTATGTCAAAAACCTGAACGACGCTATCAAGAGTACGCCTTTTGCTACGATGGAGCTGGAGGAAATACTGGCCAAGGTGACCGACAAATACCCGGCTATCCGCAACAACGGCGGCGGGCACTACAACCACAGCCTGTTCTGGACGATCTTGTCGCCCAAAGGCGGCGGCGAGCCCACGGGCGCCCTGGCAGAAGCTATCAAGTTTAATTTTGGTTCTTTTGATAAAATGAAAGAAAAGTTCAACAACGAAGCCAAAAGCCGCTTCGGGTCAGGCTGGGCTTGGTTGTATGTAGACAAGAAAAAGCAACTGGCTATTATGTCAAGTCCCAACCAGGACAATCCGCTGATGAGCAAACTGAGCAAACAACGCGGCACGCCTATCCTGGGCCTCGATGTGTGGGAGCACGCGTATTACCTGAAGTATCAGAACCGCCGCCCCGATTATATCACCGCTTTCTGGAATGTGATTAATTGGGAGGAGGTGAGCAGGAGGTATATGAAGGGGCTGGAGAAGTGACTTTAGGACTTTACGACTTTACGACTTTACGAACAGGGAAACATTACGTATCTTTATTTGTCCAATTTTAAAGTCGTAAAGTCGTAAAGTCGTAAAGTCGTAAAGTCGTAAAGTCGTAAAGTCGTAAAGTCGTAAAGTCGTAAAGTCGTAAAGTCGCCTACACGGCTTCAATGACTATCGCCGAAGCCCCCCCCCCACCGTTGCAAATAGCGGCCATGCCGATACTGCCTTTGCGTTGGTGAAGCACATTATTCAGCGTAGTGACGATGCGCGCGCCGGAGGCGCCCAGAGGGTGGCCCAGCGACACAGCGCCGCCGAAGGCGTTGACCTTTTCCTGATCGATATCCAGTAGCTTGTTAAACGCAAGGGTGACCACGGCGAAAGCTTCGTTCACCTCGTAGAAGTCGATATCCTGCATAGAGATACCGGCGGCTTTGGCAGCCAGCGGGGCGGCCAGGGTAGGCGTAGTAGTGAACCACTCGGGTTCCTGCTCGGCGTCGGCGAAACCCAGGATGCGGGCTACCGGCGTGAGGCCGAGTTCTTTCATTTTATCTTCGCTGACCAATACCAGTGCGGCGGCGCCGTCGTTGATCGTGGAGGCGTTGGCGGCAGTTACCGTGCCATTGGGCGTGAACACCGGGCGCAGCTGGGGTATTTTGTCGAAATTGACGCGCTTGTACTCTTCGTCTTCGGTGATGAGAATGGGGTCGCCTTTTTTCTGGGGTATTTCTACCGGCGTGATTTCCTCTTTGAATTGGCCATTACCAGTAGCGGCAGCGGCTCGCTCGTACGATTGGATCGCAAAAGCATCCTGCTCTTCACGGCTGATGGCATACTTCTCGGCGGTGCGGTCGGCGCACACACCCATAGCCAATTGGTTGTAAACATCCGTGAGGCCGTCTTTCACCAGTCCGTCAATTACCTCGCCGTGGCCGTATTTAAAGCCGTAGCGGGCTTTGGGCAGGTAATAAGGAATTTGGCTCATATTCTCCATACCGCCGGCAACTACAATGTCGCGGAACCCCAGCATAATACTTTGGGCCGCCAACATAATCGCTTTAGCGCCCGAAGCGCACACCTTATTGATAGTTGTGCAGGGGGTGTTGTAGCTCAGTCCGGCAAAAATAGCGGCCTGGCGGGCCGGGGCCTGTCCCAGGTTGGCCGAACAAACATTGCCCATATACACTTCCTCGATATGGGCTGCGGTGAGGCCTGCTTTTTGCAGGGCGCCCTTGATAGCTGCCGCGCCGAGTTGGGTAGCCGATACGTCGGCCAATACGCCGCCGAAACTACCGATGGGCGTGCGCACTGCCGAAGCGATATATACTTTTTTCATGTAACTGCGTTTTGCGCGCAAAGATGCGAAATTGGCGCGCAATTGAATAGCTTTTTGCCCAAGCTCTTATTCGGAATTCCACTGATCCCGGCTGGTCAACGAATTTTCGTAACGCCTGATCAACACTACCTGCTGTTCAGCCAGCTTATTCAATACCCTCAATTCTTCTTGAAGCGCTTCCCCTTTTTCTTCGGTATTAGGGAAAAAAGGTAGGAATTTTCGTTTTTTATTGACCTCTAAGATTTTCGACATGGTCAGGCTGAGTGTGGCTTTTGCTTTCAGTAACTTACGCTTGATGGCTCGTTTCATCATCTTTAAACCGGTTTGGTTAGGAACGAATTCAGACTCGTAGTCAATGCGTTAGATAGTCCGGGTGTTTTCAACAATTGCTATTCAAAAAAGAGAATAAAACAGCTAAGAAGGTTGCATTCTTAAGAACATTATTTCTCGTAAATTTAGTGGATAGTTATATTATTTTAACTATTCTTATAACGTTTTTTTTGAAAATTGGTTTAGCGCCTGCGGCGGGTTTAGCGATTGGGTTTAGCGATTGGGTTTAGCTAAACTGCGAATGCACTAAACCCTACCGCTAAACTGCGAATGCACTAAACTGCGCATGCACTAAACCTTCTTCAGTGACACATCGGCGGGTTCTGCATATCTTCCCACAATTGCAGGGTTTGGGGGAGGAGGTAGAAGATACTTCGATACAGTAGCAATCCTGCCATAAGGAGGAGAAAAAAAGGCGTAATACGGCGCAGCCGGGTGCGCCAGAGAGGAGTGATAAACTGTCCGCCCAGAGCGGTGGCGGCCATCAGAGGCAGCGTACCAGCGCCGAAAAACGCCATATAGGCCACGCTGGCGCCCCAACTGGAAGTAGTCATAGCGCCGGCAATAGCCAGGTATACGAGGCCACAAGGCAAGAGGCCGTTGAGCAAACCGGCATAGAAATACGAAGACCAACCGCCGCGACGGAAGACGGAGCCAAACTGGGAACTAACCCAACGGTATAATTTCTGGATGGGCGCCCAGCGGGTAAGCGCAAATTCTACATTCAGCGAAAGCAATGCAGCAAGAAGTAATAAGATGCCCAAGGCCATGCCCAGGTAGGCTTGTAGCCCTGCCATCCACACTACCCTGCCCAGTGCGCCGATGATTGCGCCAAGCGCGCTATAAGTGGCGATACGCCCCGTGTTGTACAACAGCGAAGCACCCAAAGCGGAATATACACTACCTCCCCTTCCCGGCAGACTAAGGGCCAGCGGGCCGCACATGCCCACGCAGTGCAAGCTTCCGGCCAAGCCCATTATCAATGCCGTCCAGAGTGGTGTCATGATTGTCGGTTGTCGGTTATCAGTTGTCGGTTTTAGCTCTCATTTTGTCAATATTGAAAAAATCAAATAATCAAGACTTCTTCTATGTAATAGGGTGTATCGCCCGACTTCCAATCTACCTTAAGCATCCATTTACCGCGTTTGAGGCCTTCCAGCGGAATTGACATCGAATTGGCCGAATCGGTGGCAATGGGTATGTGTTTGTCCTGGCGGCTATCGGACGGACAGAACAAAAACACATCGCCGCTAATACCCGTCATATCGCCGGGAAACTGCACCTCAACGGAGTGGATGCCGCGTTTGAAGGCCACGTCTTGCGGTAGCGACTGGCTGTTGAGCAATTTGACATAGTGCTCCTGATAGCGCTGGTCTTCGGCATAGTAGTCTTTGGTAACCAGGCTATTGTCGTACTGCGTAGACTTGATCACCTGGAAGACCAGGGCAAGAACGAATAAAGTATAAAACAGGGCGATGCCCGTTCCCCAGTTGAATTTCATGACAATTGGTTTATGTTTAGGTGACAGGGTGACAGGGTGACAGGGTGACAGGGTAACAGGGTAACAGGGTGACAAGGTGACAGGGTGACAGGGTGTAAAATAACTCACCTTGTCACCTTGTCACCTTGTCACCTTGTCACCAACATTGCTAAAAAAATTACTTTATCGGTCCCAGGAAATTGGTTTTGGTTTTATCTACCATCATATTTCCCGAATAAACTTCAATCGTTAGCTTCGTTTTGCGGTCGGTGAGGTCTTGCGGTTTCAAATCTACAAAAAACGCGCCTTCAATCATTTTGCCGGGGGCAGCCACCGGAATGTCGCCTACCGGCCTGATATTGCCGTCAATGCCGACCAGTTGGAAGCGAATGGGCATATCTTTAGTGGTTTTGTTAAAAACCTGGTAATTGTACAAATTAGTGATATGCCCTTCTTTAGTTTCCTGGTAAAGCATGCCCGGTGTGCGCAGAATAACGGCTTCGGCGTCGGAGCGGTTGCTCAGCAGCCACACATTTACGCCCAGCAATACCGTGAGTACGGCTGAATAAGCGATCACCCTGGCGGTGAAGATCTTATTGCGTTTAGTTTCTATACCGTTAGCGCTATCGTAGCGGATGAGGCCGCGCGGGCGTTCGATTTTGTCCATTACTTCATCGCAGGCATCGATACAGGCGGTGCAGTTTACGCATTCGAGTTGGGTGCCGTTGCGGATATCAATGCCGGTAGGACAAACCTGTACGCATAATGAACAATCAATACAGTCGCCCAATGAAGTATCGGAGGCCTTTGCCGATGCGGCCGAGTTTTCGCGGGTAATTTTGCCTCGGGGTTCGCCCCGGATATAGTCGTAGGCGATCACTATCGAATTTTTATCGAGCAGAACGCCCTGAAGACGGCCATATGGGCAAATGGCGATACAAACCTGTTCGCGCATATAAGAGAAAACGAAATAAAATGCGCCGGAAAACAGCAACATAGCCACAAAGCCGCCTGCATGCTTGCTTACGGGTTCAGTAGCTATTTGGATTACTTTGTCAATGCCGATCAGGTAAGCCAAAAACGTATTGGCCACCAATACGGCAATAGCGAAAAAGATGACTTGCTTGCTAATCTTTTTGACTGCTTTTTGGGTAGTCCATGGGCTTTCATTGAGCCTGCGCTGTGCGTTGGCGTCGCCTTCTATCCAGTATTCTATTTTCCGGAAAACCATTTCCATAAAAATGGTTTGGGGGCAAGCCCAACCGCAGAAAATTCTGCCGAAGATTACTGTAAAAAGGATAATAAACACAATAAAGGTGAGCATAGCCAGCACGAAGAGGTGGAAGTCCTGCGGCATAAACAGCACGCCGAAGAGAATAAACTTTCTTTCCAGCACATTAAACAGTAGGAAGGGTTCTCCATTGACCTTGAGGAAAGGCATGCCGAAGAGGAAAGCCAGCAAGAGCCCGCTTAATATCATTCGCCAGTTGTAATACCGGCCTTTGGGTTTTTTGGGATAGATCCAGACGCGTTTACCTTTATCATCTATCGTAGCCAATTTATCGCGATAGATTTCTGAATCCTGCGGTTGAGGAGTTGTTGTTTCCATAGTACTTTTAATTGGCTAATGCTCGAGCGCGAATAAAAATCGGAGCGCAAAATTTAAAATCATTTTGCGCCCCTTAATATCAACAAAATCTATATCCCTGTAGTTTGCGCCTTGGTGGTATCTGGCGCGGCTGTTGCTTCACCGGTGTATAGCGTACCTTGCGCTTCTTTTTGATTGGGCGGGTTAGTGCCGCGCAGGGTGAGGATGTAGCTTGACACGCGCTGCATATCGGTAGGACGCAACTGCGATTGCCAGGAGATCATCCCCTTTTCGGGAACGCCGTATTTGACGGTTTTAAACAAGTCTTTGATGCTGCCTCCGTGTATCCAATAGTCGTCGGTCATGTTGGGCCCCACACCGCCTTCGCCCAACTGGCCGTGGCAAGCTGCGCAAGAAGCGATGAAGATCGCTTTTCCGGCGCTGAGTGAGGTTTCGTCGGTAAGTGCCGTCACCGTATTTTCGTCTACCAGGTTGGCTTGTTTGGCCAGATAGGCGGCTACTTCTTTTTTAGCCACATCCATCTGAGCGGTATACTCTTCCTTAGAGCTGGGGCCCACGCCGGCGAAGTGATAATAAACCATATAGACGCCTGCAAAAGCAATTGTAATATAGAACATTGCCACCCACCAGGGAGGAAGGCTATTATCCAACTCGCGGATACCGTCAAAATCGTGGTCGAACATAATTTCCTTTTCACGTTCAACGGGTACTACATTGGTCCATTGTTTGTACATGCGCTTCCAGAAGCTTTGCTTCGACTGCTGCGCTACTACTTTTTCGTATGCTTCAAAACCCTGCTCCTGATAAATGCGCAATTGCTGCATTTTGATCATGGCGTTGAGCAGGTTGACCAGCGCGGCAATAACGGCGATCGTAAGCGCCGCTACCACGCCGATAAAGAAATAAGAAGCGAACTTGTCGTAGAAGTACGGGTTGGCAGCGGGTTCGCCGCCTGCGTCAGCCGCTGTTTGGGCCCCGGCTATGGAGGCAACCAGCAATATAAAAGCGGCGACTATGCTTGAATAGATGATCGTTTTTTTCATGGCGGTCATTTTTCAATGATTTGCAGATGCATTGTCGTCCTCCAACGGCAGGTTCGACATTTTATGAATGTATTCGGGCGTTCTGAACCACACCACCACAATCGCAATCACAAACAGCGCAAAAAAGGTGATGAGTGCGAAAATCGCCATCCAGTTAATTCCCGCGTCTTGAAGGATATATTTAAACATGGTTATTGACTTTTTAGCTGTTTATTGATTAGCCTGCGATTTGGGTTTGATATCCGTACCCAGGCGTTGCAAATAAGCAATCATGGCAATAATCTCCTTGTTCTCGACGCCTTCCGGCTTAATGCCGTCTTTTGCCAGGTTGGCGGCAATCTTTTTGGCCTGTGCCCGCAGGTCGTCGAGCGCAATTTGTTCATATCCTTCTTCATAAGGCGTACCGAGTGTGCGCAAGGTCTTGATCTTGGCAGCTGTATATTTTGTATTCAGGTCGCGTTTGTGCAACCAGGGATACGGCGGCATAATCGAACCCGGCGACATGCTCTCTGGGTCGTACATGTGGTTGTAGTGCCAACTGTCGGAGTATTTTCCGCCCTCGCGGTGCAAATCGGGGCCGGTGCGCTTGGAGCCCCACAAGAATGGGCGGTCGTAGATAAATTCACCCGATTTGGAGTATTCGCCGTAGCGTTCGGTTTCTGAGCGGAACGGCCTGATCATCTGGGAGTGACATCCCAGGCAGCCTTCCCGGATATACAGATCGCGGCCTTCGAGTTCGAGCGGCGTATACGGTTTCACTGATTCTATTTTCGGTACGTTTTTATCTACAAATACCATCGGCAGGATCTCGATGATGCCGCCTATAGCAACCAGCACCAGGCTGACAACCAACATCTGAACCGGGCTGCGCTCCAACCATTTGTGCCAGTGTTCGCCTTTGTGGGCCACATGGGCAACGCGAGCGGGCGCCTCGGCATCTTCATAGGCCACAAATTTGCCTATGCCGATGGTTTTAAACAGGTTGTACATCATCACCAGATAGCCCACCACGTATAGGGTGCCGCCCACAGAACGCATAGCGTACATAGGCTTGATTTGGGTAACCGTTTCCAGGAAGTTGCCGTATTGCAGGAAGCCGTCGGCAGTAAATTGTTTCCACATCAGGCTTTGTGTCCAACCGGCCCAATACATCGGTACTGCGTAGAACAAAATACCCAAGGTTCCGATCCAGAAGTGGACATTGGCCAGTTTCTGCGAATACAGATTGGTGTTCCACATTTTCGGGATCAGCCAGTACAGCAAGCCGAAGGTAAAGAAGCCGTTCCAACCCAGGGTGCCGATATGCACGTGGCCAATGGTCCAGTCGGTGTAGTGGCTGATAGCATTCACCGATTTCACGGATAACATGGGGCCTTCAAAAGTGGCCATGCCATAAGCGGTAATAGCTACCACCATAAATTTAAGCACGGGGTCTTGCCGCACGCGGTCCCAGGCGCCACGCAAGGTGAGCAAGCCGTTGAGCATACCGCCCCAGGAGGGTGCGATGAGCATCACGGAGAAGACCGTACCCAGCGACTGCGCCCAGTCGGGCAGCGAAGTATACAACAGGTGGTGCGGGCCTGCCCAGATATAAATAAAGATCAAGGCCCAAAAGTGGATAATTGACAACCGGTAGGAGTATACTGGTCGGTTAGCCGCTTTGGGCAGGAAGTAATACATCAATCCAAGGTAGGGCGTGGTAAGGAAAAATGCCACGGCATTGTGGCCGTACCACCATTGTACGAGCGCATCTTGTACGCCTGCAAATACGTTGTAGCTCTTCCACATGTGTACCGGCAGTTCAAGGTTGTTGCCGATGTGGAGCATGGTAATCGTCACCCAGGTGGCGATATAAAACCAAATAGCCACATAAAGGTGATTTTCACGGCGCTTGAGGATGGTGCCAAACATGTTGATACCAAAAGCTACCCAGACCAGGGCTATAGCCAGGTCTATAGGCCATTCCAATTCGGCGTATTCTTTGGCGCTGGTAATACCCATCGGAAGGGTAATGGCCGCCGCCAGAATGATAGCCTGCCAACCCCAGAAGTGGAACTGGCTCAGGAATTTACTAAACATAGGCGCCTTGAGCAAGCGCTGTAGCGAATAGTATACCCCGGCAAAAATACCGTTGCCTACAAAGGCAAAAATGGCGGCATTCGTGTGTAAAGGGCGTATACGGCCGTAAGTGACCTCTGCAACCCCGAAGTTGAGTTGAGGGAACACTAATTGCAACGCAAGCGTCAATCCCACCAAAATACCTACCAAACCGAAAATAATGGTAGCGTAGGTAAATAGCCGCACGATACCATTGTCGTAACTAAATTTGTCTACCTGTGCCATTAGTTAGCTGTTTTATCGTTTGTAGTTGGTTCATCGTCGAGTAACATACGTACTGACGGCGTATAGTCGTCATCGTATTGGCCGCTGCGAACCGCCCAGATGAATGCGGCTAAAAACCCCAGCGCTACCACTAAACTTACTAAAATGAGCAAAAAGATTACCTTCATAGGTATTATTGTGTTTAGAGTGCAAGTTAGTTTCGCAGCATTACTTGCCTGTATGATAGAGGTCAATCAACCCCGGTGACTTTTGTCATTATTTTTTGACACAAGATTGTGTTCTCTTGCAGATGCCTTTAGAAATGTCGTTTTTTCCCCTATTTAACCATTAATTGATGTAATTTCCTTTGCCTGGGTATTGCGAGACAGGGTCTTTTTCTATATATTCGCCACGTTTGGCAATTTAGTTAGTGCCCTAAAAATAGTAAATTATGAGATTTCGCCTAAGCGAATACCTGCTAAATCGTCAATTGCTTCGCCTCGAGCAGGAAGCAGGCGATGAGCTTTTGCAGGTATTGGAGGGCGGACCTGAATATTATTCCAACCAGGAACTTCATTTATTACTCGAACAATTAAAACGACAGGTCAAAGAAGCTAACCGGTTTAACAAAAAAAGGCTCGTGGTCGGGGGCAGCATTTCCCTGTGGATCGGCGCCAGTTTCCTCTGTGGCGCACTAGGATGGTTTTTGGCCGGTTACCTGTTTCTCGCTCTTGTTCCACTCACTGCTATCGCTTATTTAGCCACCACCATAGCCATGCATCGACGTTTTCGCACCTATAAGCATTCCCGCCTGGTGGAAGCCATCATTTTCCAGGAATTGGAACGCCGCAGAAAAGACGCCTCCATTTTCTAACTTGCATCAGCTCTCTGTTACTTAGTTTCATGCTGTCACAAACCGGTATTGTGAAAAAATATACTGCTTGAAACTGTATCGCATTGCCCTATTTGACATTAAATAATTACATCAAATAAACAAAACCTATGTGGACCTCCTTACCCCCCATCCGATATGCCACCCTTGCCATTCTTTTGTTTTCTACCTGCCTCCTGCATGCACAAGCCGACAAAGGGCTTAAAATGCTGAAAAAAGGCCAGCTCGAACAGGCTATGACCGAATTCCGCAAAGTGCCCGCCGATCCGGAAGAAACAGTAATAGCGCTATACGGACTGGCAAGCGTGTACCGGGATACGGCTTATAGCGGTTTTCAAATTGATACCGCCTACAATTATGCGGAATTGGCGCATGCCGCTTACCGCAAATTGCCCTCAAAAGACAAGGAAAGGCTCGACGGCGACCTCGATCCCAAAGTATCCGCACTTAAAAACCAGGTTATAGGACAGGCGCTAAAAGCTGCCGAAAAACTCAATACACTGGAAGCCTACGACCACTTCCTCACGGTATACGACAAAGCACCCGAATCAAGACTCGGCCGCGCCAGGGAGAAATGGAATGCGCAATTGTCGCAGCGCCTCAATGCAGCTACTACCTGGCAGGATTTTAGCAACCTCTACAGCCGCTTCGGTACGACTATCGCGGCCCAAAACCCAGAGGAAGCCGTACAAATTGAGCAAAAGCTGTTTAATTTATATCTGAAAGAAAACGGACTGGACCAGTTTCCGCAATTCGCGCGCCAGTTCCCCCAACACCCCTACGTAAAAGATAATATCCAGGCCCGCTTCGAAGCGGTGAAGCAAACGGGCGACCCCGCAGAATACGATAAATTCATCGCCGCTTATCCCGCAGCAAACCCCTTTTTGCCCCCGGCTATCGACGGCTTGTGCGAAACGGTGATCAAAAAAGGCGAGTTGAAAACTTGTGAGAATTTTCTAAAAAGATACCCCAAACATCCGCGCAAAAATGAAGTATGGCTGGCGTATTACGAAGCCTACAAACAACAGAACAATTTTGACAAAGCCGCCATCGAGCGCTTTAAAACCCAGTACCCGGCCTTCCCCTTTCCCGATATGGTACAGGCCGATATCAAAGCAAGTACCGATTTGCTTTACGCAAATACTATGAAAAAAGGCACGCAAACACAGGCACTCGATTTTATCAAACTATATCCCGACTACCCCAAGCTCGACTCGATGTGGCTCCGATATTATACGCTATATAAAGTCGAAAAAGGCGACCTTGCCGGCTTGGAGCGCTTTGCGCAAACGCACCCCAAGTTTCCGCATAAAGCCCTGTATACCAAAGACAAAGACAAAGCCCTCGATGCGCATGTTGAAAAAGTATTGGCGGGTAAAGACGTATCGCTGTACAGAAGCCTCGTGGAGAACTATTCCAATTACACCAATATTAATAAGGTGTGGCGGGGCTATTTCCAACTCATCACTGCCCAGGCGGAAGACGCCGCTGAGTTGGAATCATTCAAACAGCGATATCCCAAATTTCCGTTCCCTAAAGAACTCGACGCCGCAATTGCCGCCCAAAAGAAAAAAGATTTGGAAAAAGCCTATAAAACCCTGGGCGAGTCGAGTACAACTGAAGACTACCTCGATTTTGTAAAGGTATTTCCGGCAAGCCCTTATCAGTCCGAAATCGAAAAATCGCTTTCTACGCGACTGGCAGCATCGGGCAATGCCGAAGAAATCGGGCAATTCCTGGAAGTTTTCCCCAAATCGACCCGTCGGCCGGCCCTGCTCAAACGCCTCTATCCGCTGGCTACTGCCGATGGCAGCCTCAACAGTATTATGGCTTTTGAAAATGCCTACCCCGATTTTCCCGATAAAGCAAAA
>JAEUUQ010000595.1 GCA_016787505.1 Saprospiraceae bacterium
GCTAAACGACTTTTTCTCTACCTGGGCTACCGCCACGGGGATAAAGCTGTTGCGCTGTTGCGACAACTCGGCGTTGGCCTGCATGGTAGCTTTGTTTTCGTTAAGCTTCCAACTGATAGCCAGGGCGCCGGCCACTACGGCGACGAGAATGACGCTTACGCTAATGATGCGACGGGTATTCATTTTTATTATTTTTTTAAAATTCTAATTGATCTTATTAAAAACCCACAACCCACAACCTACAACCTACAACCTACAACCTACAACCCACAACCTACAACCCACAACCTACAACCTACAACCTACAACCTACAACCTACAACCTACTTATTTCCCGGCAGTCAACGTAGGTAATAGTATTCCACGTGCATTGAGCAATTCAAGCTCGGCCAGTTTGAGCTGCAACAGCGAACTCAGGTAGTTGGTCTGCGCCTGCCGCATGCTGGTCTCGGCGGTGAGCAATTCGGTAACGGGCGCCACGCCTTCCGAGAAACGGCGAAGCGAAACGCGGTATACTTCTTCGGCCACGCGACGGTTTTCGGCCAATACTTTCAGGTTGTTGAGGTTGGTGTTGAGTTGCATGGCGGCGTTGTCGTATTGCAGCAGAAGCCCGTCGCTTGCCCGGCGGCGGTCTTCGGCTATTTGAAGCAACTCTATATTGGCCTGTTCAACTTGCGATTTTTTGCGGAAGCCGTCAAAAACGGGTACGTTGAGCCGTAAACCGATCATGCTGAACCTGAACCAGTTGTCGCCCTTGCCTAACTCGCTGAAGTCGTTGCCCATGCCCTGAAAATTGTAACTTCCAAAAACGGATAGGGTGGGCCAATACCCCGCTTTGTAGCGCGCTACGTTGTATTCGTTGAGCACGCGCTGCATATCGAGGATGGCCAGCGTGGTCTGCTGCGAGAAATCGGGCTTCGCGACGCTCACCTCGGGCAAAATGTAGCCTTTTTCGTCTATGGTATCGGTAAGCGCTATAGGCGCATCGAGCGGCATGGCCATGTGGAATTTGAGCGCCCGCATGATTTGCTCTACTTGCAGATTGAGGTTGCGCAATTGGGTCTCCAGGTTGATGCGATTCACGCCGATCTGGTCGACGTCGATTTTTTTGGCCAGCCCGTTTTGCTGCTGCCTGGATACCATGTCATACAAACGATTGACCTGGTCGAGGTTGGCTTCCAATATCTGGCGCTGTTTCGACGCCAACTGTACCTGATAATACATCTTGGCTACCTCGTAGGCCACATCTTCTTTGGTCTTTGTGGCCACCAACCTGTTGAGGTCGTTGATTTTGCGGGTAGCCTCGATGCCCAGGAAGAAGGTTTTGTCAAAAACAAGCTGGTTGAGGTTCAATCCCATCGAGGTGTTGAGCGTGGTGCCGAATTGTACCGCCACAAATTCTCCCGGCGCCCCGAAAAATTCTCCCGGAATCAGGGAGGTCGGCAATTCTACATTGTAGGTGAAATCACCGCCGATGCTGACTTGCGGGTAGCCTATGCTCAGTACCTCTCTGATGTATTGTTCGCCCTGCTTGATCTCAAGTTCTGAACGTCGTACCAGCGGACTGTGCTGTATAGCATGCTGCGCGCAGGCCGCCAGGCTCATCGGCTGGGGCGTGCTCTGGGCAGTAAGCTGCGAAATGAGGGTTGTGAAAGCTATCAGAATTTGGATAGCACGGGATTTGATGATCATAAACGGGTGTTTTGTAACGCCTGATTTCTTAACGGCGCATTGCCTTTTTTGGTCGTACTTTAAATGCATGGAGCGCGCAAAAAGTTCAATTACCGAATAATATTCTGCAAAGCTTTTTTGCTTTGCGGGCACAAAGGTACCGGCCTTTTGTTTGCAACGCAACAAATAAGTAAAGAAATTTGTACAACTGTACTAATTTTTCGATGAAAGGCAGGAAATGGGGGATGGGTTGTCGGTTGTCGGTTGTGAGTTGTCGGTTGTGAGTATATTTAGAAAAAATAATGAACCCACAACCCATAACCGACAACCGACAACCGACCTACAACTTCTCCCTAAGAAACTGCCCCGTATACGATGATTTTACATGGACCAACTCCTCGGGCGTACCCTGAAAAACAAGGTAGCCGCCTTCCTTGCCGCCTTCGGGGCCCAGGTCGATCACCCAGTCGGCGCATTTGATCACCTCCATATTGTGTTCAACCACCAATACGGCATGGCCGCGTTCTACAAGGGCGTTGAGGGCGATGAGCAATTTGTGTATATCGTGAAAATGAAGACCGGTAGTGGGCTCGTCGAAAATGAACAGGAGGTGTTCGGTCACTCTTTCTTTACCCAAAAAAGAAGCCAGCTTGACGCGCTGGGCTTCGCCGCCGGAGAGCGTGCTCGACGATTGCCCCAGCTTGACATAACCCAAGCCCACGTCGAAAAGCGGCTGCAATTTGCCTGCCACTTCTTTTACGTCTTTAAAAAAGACAAGCGCCTCTTCTACGCTTAGATCGAGGATCTCGAATATGTTTTTGCCTTTGTATTGAACTTCCAGAATGTCCGATTTGAATCGCTTGCCCTTGCATTCTTCGCATTCGAGGCGCACGTCGGCCAGGAATTGCATCTCTATCACCTGTTCGCCTTCGCCTTTGCAGGCATCGCAACGCCCGCCATCTACATTAAAAGAAAAATGCGCGGGTTTATAACCTCTGATCTTGGACAACTGCTGCTTGGTCATCAGTTCGCGGATGGCATCGTAGGCTTTGACGTATGTCACCGGATTCGACCGCGAGGACTTGCCGATGGGGTTTTGGTCTACCATCTCTACCTGGCTGATGGCCTTCAGGTCGCCCTCAAGCGTAGTAAAAGCCCCCGGCGCTTTGGCGTAATTTTCGCCAAAATGCTTTTTCAGCGCAGGGTATAAGATCTGTTTGACCAGGGTGGTTTTGCCCGACCCCGATACGCCGGTGATGACCGTGAGGGCATTCAGCGGGATAGTGACGTCGATGTTTTTGAGGTTATTCTGCCGGGCGCCTTTTATCAATAGCTTGTTGCCGGGTTTGCGTCGCACCGCCGGCAGGGGTATCTTCATACGGCCGCTCATATATTTGGCCGTCAGACTGTCGGCGGCTTCGCTGTAAATATCTTTGTAATCGCCGGCAAACACCACCTCGCCGCCGTGTATCCCCGCCTCGGGGCCCATGTCGACCAGATAATCGGCGTTTTTGATCATGTCTTCTTCGTGTTCTACCACGATCACCGTGTTGCCCAGGTCGCGCAGGGCCTTGAGCACTTCCACCAGCCGGCCCGTATCCCGCGGGTGCAGGCCCACGCTGGGCTCGTCGAGGATGTACATCGAACTGGTGAGGTTGCTGCCCAGGGTGCGCGTGAGGTTGATGCGCTGGGTCTCGCCGCCGCTCAGCGACGACGACAGGCGGTTGAGGGTGAGATAACCCAGCCCCACTTCGCACATAAACCGCAGCCGGTTGGTGATTTCCAGCAGCAGCCTTTTACCCACTTTTTGGTCGAAGTCGTTAAACTCTATGGTATTGACAAAATCGAGCAACTCCTCCACCGGTATGTCTACGAGCTCGGAGATGTTGCGTTCCGCCACTTTTACATAGGTGGCCTCTTTGCGCAAGCGCCCACCCTCGCAGGTAGGGCACAGCGTGCGCCCGCGGTAGCGCGCGAGCATCACGCGGTTTTGAATTTTATAAGTCTTTTCTTCTAATTCATTAAAAAAAGCCTGCAACCCGTCAAAATACTTGTTGCCGCTCCACAGCAGCTTGCGCTCTTCTTTGCTGAGATCCTGGAAAGCCCGGTGCACCGGAAAATCGAATTGGTGGGCGTTTTTCAGCAATTGCTCCAGCCATAGGCCGTATTTTTCGCCTTTCCAGCAGGCGACGGCGCCTTCAAAAACCGACAGCGTTTTGTCGGGCACCACCTTGTCTTCGTCAATGCCCATCACCAGACTAAACCCCTCGCAGGTAGGGCAAGCGCCGTAGGGGTTGTTAAAATTAAAAAGCTGGGGCGTAGGCTCTACAAAAGTCAGCCCGTCGAGCTCAAAGCGGTTATTGAACTCTCGTCGCTCGTCGCCGATCACGTCGGCCAGGCATTCGCCTTCGCTTTCGTAGAAAGCCGTTTGCACCGAATCGGCCATGCGTTTGGGGTTTTCGGGGTCCTCGTGTTGCACCACAAAGCGGTCTATCAGTATCAGCAACCCCACAGCTTTGACCTCTTCCAGCCTTTTGTCGAGGAAGTCGAGGTTTTTTTCCAGCAATTCCTGGATAAGCGTGAGCTGCCCCTCGTACAACACCCGCGTATAGCCTTTTTGCATCAGCAATTCCAACTCCTGGCGCAGGATGCGGTCTTTATATTTATAAGGTAAAGGAATATACAACTGAATGCGCGCGCCGTCGGGGTAGCTTTGTATAAAGTCGATAACGTCCGAGACCTCGTGTTTTTTGACCTGCTCGCCCGAAACAGGCGAAATAGTTCTGCCCACGCGGGCATAGAGCAGGCGCAGAAAATCGTACACCTCCGTAAGCGTACCCACTGTCGAGCGGGCATTGCTGGTGCTCACCTTTTGCTCGATAGCGATAGCCGGGCAGATACCTTTGATGTAGTCGACCTCCGGCTTTTTCATCCGCATCAGAAACTGCCGGGCATAAGCCGAGAGGCTCTCCACATAGCGCCGCTGCCCCTCTGCAAACAACGTATCAATCGTAATCGACGACTTCCCCGAGCCCGACACGCCGGTCACCACCACCAGCTTGTTTTTGGGGATGACGAGGTCTACGTTTTTCAGGTTGTTGGCCCGCGCTCCTTTAATATAAATCGCTTCGCGCAACTCGACTTTGCCGGGCTGCTCATGAAATACAGGGCCAATTTGCTTTTTTACCGCCATGCAAGTTTGGTGTTGATAGAACGCAAGTAGCTGTTTAGTAGGGTTTAGTAGAGTTTAGTAGGGTTTAGTAGGGTTTAGTAGGGTAAAATAACTAAACTCTACTAAACTGCCGAAGGCACTCAACCCTACTAAACAGTTACGAACGCATAACAAAAGGACAAAGATAGGGGTTTATTGGGAAAGGAGAATTTTGTTCTCTGTTGTAAGTTCTCTGTTTGTCCTGCTGCCCGCCCGCACCCCTAACCCCTAAAGGGGAACCCAACCCGCATCTGAGAAAACCCTTGCTGCCGGGAGCTCTCCCCTTTAGGGGCCGGGGGTGTGAGTAATTAAGTTTAACTGGCAAAGATAAGGAACGGAGAACGGATAACCGATAACAGAGAACAGACAACCGACAACCGACAACCGACAACGGAGCACCCTGGGCCTTTACATTGTAAGATAAATACCCTATTTTTGTAAAAAAAGCATACTACATGTCAAGTCTGATTATTCAAGTTGAGCGCAGTGAAGATATCCGCTTGCTGGAGCAATTAGCTACCAGGCTGGGGCTGACTTACTTCCGCATCGATGAATCTGAGCAACGTCGGATAGCAAAAGCAGCACTAGTAGAAAACGCAGGTATAGTCGATGAAAGTCAGGAAATCCCAGAGGAATTAATAGCCCAAACCATTGAAAACTTAAGGTCGCAGCGTTATGAGAAAAAGAGTAATCCGGGTAGTCATTGATACCAATTGGTGGATCAGTTTTGTTATTAATAGCTACAAGAGCCAATTGACAACAGTATTACTGCACCCAAATATTGAGATATATTCCTGCGAAGAATTAGCCCAGGAGATTTTTAAAACCTTGGATGACGCAAATCTCCAAAAGTACATACAACCTTCGGTCAAAGAAGAATTCATTCGTTTGTACCCTTCCGTTGTAAATACAATTGTAGTACAATCAAAAGTGACGGCATGCCGCGACCCAAAGGACAACTTTTTGCTTGCCCTTTCAAAAGACGCCAAAGCGCTTTACCTGATAACCGGAGACAAAGACCTTCTTTCACTCAACAAATTTGGCAAAACAGCTATCGTTACGATGTCTGAATTCCTAAGAATCCATTGATGTTCGTTTCGGCTCCGCTCAACGACCGGCTAGGATTGCAAAATCGCTCACCCACACCCCGACCCATTGTTGGCGATCGGCTGCAATGGATCGTACAGTCGCAAAGTCGTATAGTCGCAAAGTCGGGACTCGGCTCCGCTCAACGACCGGCTAGGATTGCAAAATCGCTCACCCACACCCCCGACCCATTGTTGGCGATCGGCTGCAATGGATCGTACAGTCGCAAAGTCGTATAGTCGCAAAGTCAAGACTCGGCTCCGCTCAACGACCGGCTAGGATTGCAAAATCGCTCACCCACACCCCCGACCCCTAAAAGGGGCGACCCTCCCGCGAGTCGTACAGTCGTACAGTCGCAAAGTCGTATAGTCGCCTTGCCACACCCCCGCCCCATGTTGGCGATCGGCGATCGGCGGTCGGCTGCAATGGATCGTACAGTCGCAAAGTCGTATAGTCGCAAAGTCGGGACTCGGCTCCGCTCAACGCTAAAGGGGCGACCCTCCCGCACAAGTAACACCGTACCGGCTGCTTTAGCTGCCGAAAAAGTCCCCGCTTACAACGTTTTCTGAATCGCAGATTTTGAAGATATCGCAGATTTCGCAGATGATTTTTGCTTGCGTGCTTGCCTGAGTCAGGCCTGGTTGGCATGATAAAGACCTTGCAAGGTTTTCAACGAACAACACTGGGAAAACCTTGCAAGGTCTGGACGCGTCATTCGGTGCTCCCTAAGAGCGATTTCAACTAGGATTTGAGGGATGGAGAAGGATGACAGAAGGATAATTGGCACTTTGTTTTTTTCTCGCTTATAGCTTTGTCATGCCCGCCAGGGCATCTGTACACGTGATGCTGGCCGCGTTGTCTGAATCACAGATTACGCGGATTACGCGGATTTCGCAGATGAATTTTGCTTGCGTGCTTGCCTGAGTCAGGCCTGGTTGGCATGATAAAGACCTTGCAAGGTTTTCAACGAACAACACTGAGAAAACCTTGCAAGGTCTGGCCCAGGATGAACATTGACAAACAGAGCAGCGCTCCTCCGTGATGGGTATAAAACGCCATCGCTACGCAGCGCGCGATGATACATAAGTCTGCAATCGGCGAGGTACGAGCCGTCCCTACTTAGCGGAACAGACGGGATTGGGATGTGGGCACGCAATGGGCCACTAAGATTTGGCCAAAGTTCAATACCATAGTTTCTTCAAGAAAACAACATATTGAAGGGAACCAAATAAAACTTGCATACGTTCCTTCTGTAGTTTATACTGTTATGTGATGATTAAATAGAATTGCGATGGATACAAAAGAATTCAGGGCAAAGATTGCTGAAGCTAAAGAGAAGGAGTGGTTTAATTCTCGGGAGTTTACAATTCATTTTCAATCGATGGGTACCTCAGGCCCATTCACTGGTTTATCTTCATTGCATTTATTTTTATCGGAACAAATTGAAGGATGGGAGAAATTCGGGGATAGTATTCCAGCTGATCTGATGAAAAGCAAGGAGTACTTCACTAAATTAAAGTCAAGAATTGAAAGCTTTTTGAGTAATTATTTGAATAAATCAAAAGAGCAGCTGGATGGTATGTGGAGAGAAGAAGAGTCTCACATTAAATCCAACAGTAAGGTTTTTACTTATGATTCTCCCGAAACTAAATTCTTGCTTCAGCTCCATAAAAAATACCCAAAGTCGTTTCCGAGTGGGTTTAATTTCCTGACAGGAGGTGCAGAGTTTAATACTCGCGATCAACTTATCGGCAGTCTATTAGCCTATGAATTCTTTCTGAAAGATGATACTCAAATCACAGAAAGAGTAAAAAAAGAAAAGGCATCGATTAACAAATTAAAAGAAGATCTAACGCGCCAAATAACAGCATCTGAATCCCATCTTTCAGAGCACCTTGCAAATGCAGTTACCAGATATAAGGAGTATACACAAGCCATTGACCAAATAAAGAATGATAAAGAAAAATCATTTCAAGATTGGTTCGATACTTCAAAAAAAGGTTACTCCACTTTCGAGGCTGATGCTAAAAAGAAAATAGCTGAACTCGAAAAAACATACGAAGAGCTCCTTAGACTCAAAAAGCCTGCTGAATATTGGAACCATAGAGCAGCTACCTTGAAGAAAGAAGGTTGGAAATCATTTTATTGGTTGATTGGCTCGGTTGCAATTGTTTGTATTACTTTGTATATGCTTCTTTGGTTGACCCCCGAGGGTATGCTGCTGAGCTTTGATACGAATAAGTCAGGTGCTATTAAATGGTCAATAATTTATGTAACCTTCCTATCGTTTTTAGCATTTGTTGTCAGGGCATTATACAAGGTATCCTTTAGCTCTTTTCACCTGGCAAGAGACGCAGAAGAAAGAGAACAGCTTACTTATGTATATCTATCCCTGATAAAGGAATCGGCGGTTGATGAAAAAGAGAAGTCGTTGATCATGCAATCGCTATTCAGCCGTGCAGATACTGGATTGCTGAAAGAAGATTCAAGTCCAACTATGCCTAATGATTTAGCGGGGAAGATATTTGGCAAATAAAGCATAAAAATTTTCTTTGTGATGTAAAGATATTGCTGGTAGAATGGCGGTAAAATTTTCAAGGTTGCATTTTATTTTAAAATTTTAGTTACTTTTTTACGACATGAACAAAGAATTTTCCTTCTACGAATTTGCCGGAATCATTGCTCCAAGCGTGATTTTTTTGTTTTTTTTGGATTTTATGTTGAAGAAAACAGGGGCAATTTTCCTTTTCGACTTTTCAAATTTTGGAGAGTCACTTGTTTTCATTGTAATTGCTTATGGAGTAGGGCATGTACTTCAAAGTTTCGGATATTACATAGAGAAATTCATCTGGCTTATTTTCAATGGAAGACCTACAGAGTGGTTACTTAAGAAGCCGAGGTTTGGGCAAAAACTATTTGAGGATGGTGAAACAAAAAAAGTACTTGGAAAACTGGAAAAGGAGTTTGGCACAGGAGAAAAAGATTATGGTCGTTTGGCATTTACGAAAGTTCATGTAGATGGGAAAGCCGATAGAGTTGAAATATTCAACGGCAATTTTTCATTGTTCAGAGGATTGGTAATTTGTTTCTTGCTTTTAATGATTGTTGCTGTGCACTTAAATCTTGGACGGTGGTATCTTCTGCCGTTATTCTTGTTATCGCTCTCAGTTATCCGTATGATTCATTTTGGTAAATGTTATGCAAGGGAGGTTTATAGGATTTTTATTTTAATGAACTAGTTTTCAGTGATGTAAATGCCAATTTCCTTGTCGTTTAATATAAGCATCACTCCGGGAATACCACGACTTTGCATAAAATTGGAGAGCCAAGCAAATAATATTAAATCATCGGAACTTTGGTTGACAGAGCATCCTTTTGGATGCGAATGCCATTCACCTAGATAAGTTAGAAAATTATTTGTACAGTATTCAATACTTTTTAATTGTTCTCCAAGACCATCAATTCCTCTGTAATATGCCGTCGGATATTCCCTACTATCATTTGGAGAGAAAATGCTATCAACGATATATATACTTTTGTACTGTGTATCAATTAACCCTACTAAAATGCCACCAGTTTCCACTGGAAGTTTTTCAATTCTTTTTTTGAACATCTTATCTAATAATTCATTGCTGATGTTTATGTCCCACTCTTTAACCCTGCATTTTTTTAAGATAGTGGGGTTAGCTTGAAAATGATTAATGCCAAACTTTCCACTAAGTTGCCAGATTCTTATAAAGCCCATTTCTTCTTTTTCAAGTTCTTTCAATACGCCAGTTGCAATCGAACTAAAAATCCCAAATCGTTCGTTTGGAATATAGTTGCTTACATCCCTACACGAGTTACCATAGCGGATACCTTTATGTTCATTGGTAAAATGCGAGTTTAGAAGCGGTTCATTGTTAAGTAACTGATAGTAAAATGCCTCTAACTCATTCAAAGTTATTTCTCTGTTAACCTCTTCTGCTATACATACTAACGCATCACCTTTTGGATTTAGAAAAAATGAAATCCTCCTGCCCTCATACTCCTCCATTCTTGATAATTTTCTGCTAACAGCAAGAGAGGCAGATGTGTCAATTATCAATTTGGCATCTTGAAGTTGTCTGTCTAAATCTTCCGACAAAGGATTCAATCCAATTTTCTCAATTATAAAGGTTGAAAAACTACTGTCTTTTAAAAGATAATTTGCTGTATCAGATGAAGCATGAGACTTGAATTTTCCAACTTGAAAGTTTAAAAGAGAATGCCTGTATAGATTGTGTGGCAATAAAATATCATTATCTACCAAAGTCCAATGCCCGCCAAATCCAGATCGTGATGCAAGGTTGAATAACTCAGAGCCAACAGCACCTATGCCAATTTGTACTATTTTAGATTCGTCGCTTACTTTTGAAACAAGCCTTGCAAGGTTCTTATCGAATTCAGTATAAGGTCTTAGGATTCCAATAGGAATAACATTAGCTGAGTTAATGTCAATCTGAGAACCAATAAGTAATCCAACGTTGTTATTTTCTTTCGCTAAGACTCCTAATTTAATTCCAATTTCTTCGATTGTATCCAGACATAAAAAAGCATATTTTTCAATAGATTCAACAACCCCTTCTGAAAATCTTTTTCTGGGAATATAAAGGAGTATTAGAAGGAATAAGTTGTACTTGGAAGAATCTTTAAAATACTCATTTAGTTTTGTTGTTAAGTCTATCCGATGTTCATTCAAAAGGTATATTAAATCTTGTAAATTTTGAGGCTCTTTGTTTATAAATCCATGAACTACTGGTATTGACTTAAAAACCTCAAGACGAAATGGAATATTATTACCTGATGGTTTTTGGCTTGTAACAATAAAATTGTTTTCACTGATTGATGAAATGAAAAATATGTCACCGACATTGAAATTATGTGGGATAATGATATTTCCGATAGAGTTAATAAAAAACGGTTCCAGTGGTTGGTTTTCTTGATGAAGTTTCCCCTTGGCAGACAGAGAGAACCAATCTCTGATTCTCTCAAGAAATGAAAAGGCAGTCCATGTTACCCAAACCTCTTCCTTTGATTGTTCATATAAACACAAACACCTAGGTTTCTCGAAGGGCATCAGATTTTGGTGCGGTAGTTTCGGAAAATCAACTCTAAGGGCATATACACATGGGATTTTGTCGGAATTTTCAATTTCAATTAAGATCCTTTCAACATAATTAATAGGATTAACTGGAAATTGAGGACGTTGCACACTGATTTCTACAATCAAATATTCAACATCATTCTTATCATAGATTCCAACCTCAATGAGTTTACAAAAATCGTGTGCGGTGACAGCACGTAAAACTTCCTTCGATTTTGTGAAGTTCAGGCTGTTAATCTCAAGCGATTTTCTAATGGCGGGAGGAAAAATGTAATCAGTCATAATAAATTATCCGGCTCTTGGTGGCTCTTTAGAACCTATGTAAATACTAGCTGTTGCAACTGCTTTTTCCAATTCAGTCCCACCATCTTCTAGGATTTTGAAAACCATAGGTTTGGGTTCACTTTCTTTTGGGTATTCCATCGTCACCTTAAATTCACCTTCCCATTGCTCAGCTACATCTGCATAATAATTCGCCGCTTGCTTATGCGGTGGTTGAGTATCATCGTAGCTAGTAGGGATGGGTTTACTGGGCGATACTATGTAACTTCCTTTCCTTCCTTGCTTCTCAAACATCCATTTTATTTCCTCGTCAGGTACAGTTTTCTTTTCACCTTTATCCTCAGAAAGGGCAGTATAGCTACAATGGTGTGAAATGTGGAAAATGTCCCATTCCAGCCTTGTTTCATTCCCTTTAGCTTTTGTAACCAAAATAATATCCCTCCACACATCCCAAGTTATGTCTGCACCGAAAACAGCTTCTGTTTTTGCACTATTGTTGAATGTTAAATGAAGGGTGATTGCGGATGAATTTCTATCAATTTCAGTTTCACCAATATGTGAAACAAATGGGCTTTGAGCAAAAAACTCTACACCATCTGTTGCCAATGAAAAAGTGTTAACGATTGTACCTGCATCTACTATTAATAGACGCCTTGATTCAAAATCAACGTCATTATTTTTACACCAATCTTTCAGCTTTTTTGGTCTGGAAAATACTTTTATACCCTTCCCCTCTTTAAATCTGTACCTTGCTTCTGCTTGAATAATCTTATCTTCTTCTTCACATTCATCTTCTATGATTGCAGAAGCTGAAACCCACATCTCAGCTATTTTTTTCCTTCCTTCTGTCTGATACTTCTTGTCATGTAACAGGTGAAAGTAGTCTGAACTTCCTTTGATGTGGTCATTGTCGAGATGAGTAAAACAAACAACATCGAAAGTGTCTTTCGTAACACGACTATCTAACTCAGCTTTGAGATCAACCCTTTTGTCGTCCTTATCTTTTGGGTCTTTCATGTTGGCAAAATCGATTTGAATTACTTTTCCGTTACTTAGCTCGATGAGTGAGCTGTCCGCATTGCCGAGAGGGAAGAACGTAATTTTATGCATAGTATGTGTAATTTTTTAAGCATTTACTTCAAAAACCACGCCAACAAACAAAATGTGTCAAAATGGCAGATTGTAGCCCATGAATTTGTGCATAAAAAAATACCTGCGAACTGACAAAATTACCAATTGACAAGTCACATGGCTTACCTCAACACCTCCCCCCCATTCCCCCTCAACCACTCCTTCGCCTCCAAATAATTCGGCATCTGCACTTTCACAATGTTCCAGAATCTTTCAGAATGGTTCAGTTCGAGCAGGTGTGCCAGTTCATGGATGACGACGTAGTTGATGACGAACTGCGGGGCTTTGATGAGCCTCCAATTGAAGTTCAGGTTGCCTTTCAGCGTACACGAACCCCAACGGTATTTTAAGTCGGAGATGAGAATAGTGTTGTATTCCACTCCCAACTGTTTGGCGTACCGCTCTACCAGCGGCACAATTTTTTGTTTTGCTTTGTCCTTGTACCATCCCTCTAAAATGGCTTTCCCATCTTGCAGATTTTGTCGAGAGAGGAGGAACTTGCCCTTGAAGGCTATTCCCTCTATCGGCTCATCAGTTATATCCAATTTATAGTTCTTGCCGAGATACGGAATGGCTTTGCCGGAGATGAACGGCGTTTCGGGGTTGGGGTCTCCAAATTTCGGGGTATGGTTGATTTTTTCGTAAAGCCAAAACCTCTTTTTATCAATAAAAGCGTCCAGGGTTTCCCGGCTGGTGCCGTTGGGCGCAAGTACAACTACCGATTTGTCCCTTTCGACGACTAATCCGAGGGTTTTTCTTTTTTCTGAGAATTTCGTGGTGTACTGGAGGGTCATTTTCTCATAGTTTTATGCGTAAAGGATAATGTCGTTGTTCTCCTTTGCATGTTCCATGGTCCTTGAAATCAGGGATTGAAATTTTTGCATCATATTAGGCAGACTGATGTTTTCAGGCGAGAGCAGCAGCTTTTGAATTTCTCCTTTTAGCCTGTTTTGAGCCGCTTGTTTTGCCGGTTCCCAAAATCCGCTCAACTGTAATTCCCTTTCGAGCAAGTTGGTAAGGTGTTGGGTAAGGTTGACCAATGCCCCGATTTGCTCTTCGGTGAGTTCCCCTGCGTCATACAACTCAGCGTGGAGTATTCGGTAAAATGGCATCTGTTTTTTACGATGCAAGCCGTAGGTCGGCTTGTTCTCCTCTTCCCTGATTTTGTCCAGCAGTTTTTTCAGTTCCTGGTAGACCAAATCCCAATTGTGCTGATTGTCTTCGAGTATCTTTTCGAGGATTTCCGCCAGCGATTTGTAGAGTTCGGGGTCTTCCGGCAGGCGTTCTTCGATATAGCTGCGGATGGCGTGTTCTATTTCTGCGGCTTTGGTCTTGGCTCTCTTGCGCTTTGCTACGTCCGAAAGGAAATCGTCGTCGAGGATGGAAAGCGGCGGTATTTTTTGGTCAATGCCTTTTGAAATCAGGTATTCGTCGGTGATGGCTCTCAGCTTGGCGGACACGCCCCTCATGCTCATGCGGTTGTCCCTGAAATGCCTGCCAGCCATGACGTTCAGTTCTGACAGGGCATTGTAGTCTTTCAGATAGTCTAATGCCTTCGGGTTCGGCAGCAACACGTCCATTGCCTTCGACAGCTTTTTGAATAACTGGATGAACTGGAAACGGGTGTCCTCGTCGTAGAACAAATCGTAGAACGCATCGAAGTCGTTGAGGTCTTCAATTTTGTATTGCTGAATGAAGTCCATGACTTCTTTGTGCGCATGGTTCAGGTTGTTGACCTCCTCGGTATCGTTGCTCAGGCAGTCTATCATTTCCTGTTGCTCCAGTTCGTCATAGACTTCAAGGGCTTTTTTGAGGTGATGCCCGACGCCGACGTAATCCACCACGAAGCCCTTTTCTTTATCAGCAGAACCGACACGGTTCACCCTTGCAATGGCTTGCAGAAGGTTGTGCGCTATTATCACACGGTCGAGGTACATCACCTGTTCGATGGGCGCATCGAAGCCCGTGAGCAGCATATTGTTCACGATGACGATGCCCATCATGCCGTTGCCTACGTCGCCGCTATCGGTGAAGCCCAATTTGAAACGCTCGATAATCGTCTTGTGAACCCTGCCGTCTGTATGCGCTTTCAAGTGCTGTTCGTCATTGGTTGAGCCGGAGATGACGACGCCCGTTTCCACATTTTTCAGCAAGTCCACATTGATGTTCAAAGGATTGGATGCTCTCAATGCTTCCTCTTTGGCTTTCAATGCCAGGTCAATCGCTTCTTTGTACCTGACCGCAGCTTCCCTTGTCACGGCGACGATTTGCGCCTTGAAACCATTGGCGAAAACATGCTCCACATAGTGGTTCACCATGTCTTCGGCTTTAGCTTTGATGGTTTCCCATGCTTCGAGATAGGCTTGTCTGGTGGCGTATCCCAAAATCTCCTGTTGCTGCTTAGGGTCGTAGTCCTTGAATACGTCAATGAACTGGCGGTTCATCCCCTCTTTGTCCGTGATGGCGGCGTTGTGCGTCCTACCTTCATAAACGATTTCGAGGGTCACGCCGTCCTTGATGGACTGGCGCATGGTGTATTTGTCTATGTAGTCCCCGAAACGCTTTTCGGTTTTTTCAATCGGTGTCCCGGTGAAGCCGATATGGGTAGCGTTGGGCATGGCTTTTTGCATATTGGCAGCCAGCACTTTGTACTGCGTTCTGTGTGCCTCGTCGGTCATTACCAAAATACGGTCGCTGGTGTTCAATTCGTCCAATATGCCATAGTTGATTTCTTGCTTTTCCTGGAATTTGTGAATCATGGCCATCACAAGGTCAGCTCTTTCACTGGGAATGTATTCTTTCAGTTTGCGGATGCTTTCAGCGACTTTCACGGTGAAGCCAATCGCTCCGCTCGTTCCGGTCAACTGCACCTCCAAATCGGTACGGTCGGTGACAAAGACGATTTTCCATTTCTTCAATTCCTCATCTTGCTTCATTTCACGCACCAGGAACATCATGGTCAGCGATTTGCCGCTCCCTTGCGTATGCCACACGATGCCACCCCTTTCCTTTGGGTTCTTTCCGTTTTTCAGGCGCTCCAATATCATTTTCACCGCCCTGAATTGCTGGTATCTGCCCACCACTTTGTACATCTTGCTGCCGTCAGCCTTGAAAATGGTGAAGGACTTGATTAGCGCCAGCAGGTTGTGCTTGCTGAACATCCCGGCCACCAAACGCTGTTGGTCGTTGGGTGCGGTAGAGCTAGTGGCAATGTCGTTGACAGACAACGGGTAGGGGTCAGTCCAGCGGTAGAAATGCTTTTCGGTGTGGGTGGTGATAGTACCAAACTTGGCGGTATCCCTGCATGTAGCAACGGTAATTTGGTTGAAATAGAACAACTCTCTGTTTCCTTCCGGTGCTTCCCCTCTTTGCATACTGTACCGCATCAGTTGCTCGATTGCTTCCCCCATCGGGTCTTTGACCTTCGGTGATTTTGCTTCGATAACCGCAATAGGCAAGCCGTTCAGGAACAAGGTAATATCAGGGTAAATATGGTTTTCCGTACCAATGATGCGAATCTTGAATTGGGAAACTGCGAGAAAATTATTGTTGTCCCGGTGCTCGAAGTCTATGAACTTCACTGTCGGGGACTTCTGCCCGGTCTGGCGGTTTTCAGCCACGCTGGTATTGCCGAGCAGCATGTCCAGCACGTTTTTGTTGTTTTCGAGCAGGCTTCCGGCGGTGTAGGTAGTCAGCTTGCGGATGACCTCCTCAGTTTGGTCGTCGTGCAGCCAGGGGTTGATGCTGCGGAGCGCCTCTACCAGCCTGGGCTTGATGATGACCTGCGAAAAACTCTCTCGCCACGACTCCTCCGGGTATTGCACCCCCTCCGAGGGCGATTTCAGGCGCAGCACCTGCCAGCCCAGGCCTTCCAACTGTTGGAGGAGAGGCTCTTCTACGAAGGTGCGTTCGTCTATGTAGTGGCGGTTTGGGGTCATTATGCTAAACAAATTGTTCAGGATACAAAATTTCTTTGTATTGCAGCAGCCTTTGCAGGGCTACCCCAATCTGATAGTCAGTAAACATTTTCTTCTTGCGCGACGACCAGGTCTGCAACGCGGTGCGCAGTTTTTCTTTATCAATGGTGTTGTTTTCCCTGATCAGGAAATCAAGCGAAGCCAATAACTCCAAACCCGCCGGTGATTGAAAACCTTCTATCAAACCGGTCAGCGTTTCCAAACGCTTTTTTTCCTCTTTCCCTATTGCCGAGGCTAAATAATTTTCGACTTCCGGCTTGCGTTCCGGTATCAGCGTGAGGACGTCGAACGGGCGATTGTTCTTTTGCGCCATTCCGGTGAGATACTCGCCTTCGAGGTGGTACAACACATGTCGCACCTTGCCGGAATACGGCCCGTAATAGTGTTTTTGAAAATCCAATCTCAATTGAGGTTCTCCCAGGCGCTGAAGGAAGTAAAGGAGTTTTTCTGCGGCGAACTCACTCGCGTATTCATCCAGACGCCTGTATTGATACAAGAGGTGGAGCAGCATGGCGCGGGGCGGCGTCAGTTTTGCATGGCCGGGTTTTGCTTCCTTTTCCAGTCGGAGTACGATATCAGGGGAAGGTTCGAAGATCACTATTTCCATATCCAGATCGCCAATCGCCGCTTCTATCAGGGGGCGCACCTCGTTCCAATCCAGGCCTCCATTGCCGCAGCCCAGCGGTGGAATGGCGACCGAACGGATATTTTTCTCTAACAAAACCCGCCGCAGGTCTTGCAAACCCTCCCGGATATATGCCATTTGTGAGGGGTTTTTCCAGTGCTCTTTGGTAGGGAAGTTGATGATGTAGCGCAGTTGGTCCACGCGCTGCATTTCGCTCACAAACATCTTTCCGATGCGCAGCTCTCCGTTTTTTAGAGCAGTGCGGTATTGTTTGTAGTTCTCTGGAAATTGCTCGCGAAACTGCAAGGCGATACCCTTGCCCATCACCCCTACGGTGTTGACCGTATTGACCAGCGCTTCTACTTGCGCGGCCAGCAGATTGCCTGTCTTATAGGTGATCATAATATGCCTGTTTTGAGATGCGCACCGGAATATCTACGCTGTGCATGCGCAGCCAAGTTAACACTTTTTGTTGAGTCGGTTCGTCATAAACCAAAATATAGGCGAAGCATGAGGCCGGCACATGCCCTTTTACCATATACTCTGCCTGTTTTCTGCGCTGCCGGTCGGTATCTTCATCCGTATTGTTCCATTGCTGGGCGTATATGGCCTCCCAATCCAAAGCATCGAAACCGGATTCATCGGAATAAAACTGCGTCATGTTGTGCCGGGCATGGCCGTCGGTGAAAAACCAGGATAGCCCGTTTTGTACTATGCATCCATGTTCAGCTACGATATAGACGATATCCGATTGTGGGATGCGCTCCACGCCTTCGTGGCCTGTAGCTATCTGGTACAACATAGGCGATCGGTGCCCTAGGTAAAAAGGCACATACTCGCTAAATTTGCCGCCCGGCGGATCGGGTGCATCGAGTTCTCTGCGCACGCCTATCAGGCTCGAATCGCCTATGCTCCGAAACCCCGGATCGGCCTGCGGATGCCCGGCAACGACCAAACCATGATGCAATATGTGCGGCAGGTTGTCCACATGCGTGATGCGATAAAGCCATATTTTGTCGGGCTTAGGCATGGGCTGATGGTAAATGATAGAATAATAACCGCCAGCCCAGGCCGTCCAACTGTTGGAGGAGGGCTTCTTCTACGAAGGTGCGTTTGTCTTTGTAGTGGCGGTTTTGGTGCATAAAGTTATTTTATCATAGAACTAAATTCTTCGTATGTTACATGCTGCATCTTTTTCTCCAACACTTCTACGTCATAGTTCATTAGGTCACTTTTTGGCTTACTAGGATTAATTACAATCATCTTTTTCCCCGCTTTCAAGAAAAAGTCTTCCAAATATTGATTTATCCCGGCATCCGCAAATCCATACCCAATCACGATAAGTAATTTTGAATTAATTAGATTATTCTTGAAGTAGTTAAAAATTATCTCATAAAATTCGTTGCCGTAGCTCAACATTTTGGTTGTGGTTCCAGATAGAAAATCAGGATAGGAGTTTTGCCAACCATTGATATAAAGATATTCACCTGTTTCTGGGTCGCGCACTTCTTTAACAAACCTGTGTTCAATTCCATAGTCTGATTTTACCCTCGTCAAGTCTTTGTGTTGGTCAGCAATATTGAACTGGTATGTGTCAACACTGCCGTGAAGCTTATAAAGGCAAATTTTTTTATCAAACTTGTTTTGAAAATACTTCAACCTTACCCTATACTTTTTTTTGATTGGCTGTGGTACTTCAACATACGAATAGTAAGGTGAGCCATTTTCATAATAACCATCTGAAAATTCTTGCCACAGAGGAGGGACACAGCAAATCCTTTCAAATAGCAAGTCGTGGTTTAAAGTATGAACCTTAATTTGATTGTCTTCAATTAAATCTTTCAAGAACAGAATGAATGAATCATAAGGGTAATAATTAAACGGTGTTATATCTTCATAGTATTTAGCTTTTTGAAGTAAACTCCCAAGCAATTGATTAAATGTATTATGAAAATTGGAAATGAGACTGTAATTATCAACTACATTCAAAGAACCTTCGTGTTTTTTCCTGAATGATTCACAGAACAAATTGATAGGGCTATCATCTTCCTCGTATCCTTTTCTCAAAAAGTCAGAATAAAAATCAAAGAAATCTTCATAATGAAAAGTATCCTGCCCATCCACGATTTCTGAGCAATAGAACTCCAAAAATTCCTGAATGAAAATCCTTTCCTCTTTTCTTTGCCATTCATTCAAATTTTCTTGTCCATTTAAAAACAATGCACTCATTTCTGAATGAATCATAATTTCATTTTCTTTTATAGAACTGAGCCTGTGATTGATGTCTCGAACTAAAGGCAATCCATCAGCCACCGAAAAACCTGAACCAATTAGAAATGATACTATGTTTTCTTCTTTTTTCGTACTAAAAAGGAAATCCAGAATCTGCTTAAAAAGTCCCATAACTTCTAATTTTTAGAATTACCCAATCATTTTATTTACACGCACTCTCCCCGTAAGCAGGTCTTGCATCAGGGCGGTTTTCATGGATTGGTATTTCATCAGATTATTCTTTTCTTTGAAAAGATTGCTACCGAATTTTTCAAGAACCGAGATAATCCTATCCTGCTCGTCAACCTTCGGAACGGTAATCAATGTTGCATTGATTTTTGTAAGTGTAGTTCTGGTGATGGCATTGCCAGACATTTGGTCTTTGAATGTCTTTTGCAATTTTTCACTTGCCAGTACCTGAAACAGGAAATCATTTTTCAAGTAACCTTTTTTGCCACGTAAGAAGGCAACACTTGAAAGCAAACTGATAGGCTCTTTGATTGTGTTCAAACTAACATTGCCAGTGTTCGCACCGTCCTTTGTCAAAAGTACATCTCTGTACTTAACGGAACAACGGCGGAATATTGAATCATGTGCTTCACGAGTGATGAAATCAACATTGTTTAAATCCAATTCCCCCATCCTGATATTTTTGGAGGTGATGTACATAAACTCCCCAACTTCACTTATTTCAGGCGAGAAATGTGTTCCATCTTGAATTCTTTCACAGGCTGCTTTCAAGGTCACAACCTCCCACTCCACCGGCACCCTCCCCAACGCACTATCCTTAAATTGATGCGTCTCCTCCCTGCGAATCCTCCCCTGCTCGTCAATACCACGAGTGAGCAGGTCTTGCATCAGCCCGGTTTTGATGCGCTCGTATTTGGCGATGAGCTGTTCCGTTTTTTCAATGGCTTGGTCTATGGTGCTGAGGATGGTGGCGATGGTGGATTGTTCAGTTTCCGAGATAGGCACATTTAATGAAATGCTTTTCAAGTCTGACTGATTGAGTTTTGACCCACACTACTGGACATTTTTACAAATCGCATGATTTTTGGGGTTTAAAATTCCCAGGACGAATTCCAGAAACCGGCAAAATCGAAAACATTTGTGAATCAAACGAGCCAGCCCTTCTCTAAAAATGGAAACTTCCGGGGT
>JAEUUQ010000598.1 GCA_016787505.1 Saprospiraceae bacterium
TAATGCGCCTGCTAATGCTTATACGCTTGTTTTCGATACCTTGTCTTTGCCGTCAGGCTATCAGGCTGTATACGTGCAGGTTGATTCCTCGTTGGTAGGTTGTGCCGATAGTATGCAGGTAGATTGGCTACTCAAGCTTTGTCCAACCCTTATCAGCACTACTGACCTGAGTTTTTGTCAGGGTGAAACCATTGACTATGGGGGGCAGACCTACTCCATGGATACTACCTTTGCCATTCTGCATCAGGCTCTGTCGGGCTGCGATTCGATTGAAAATGTGACAATTGACATGTTACCCGCGCAAACGCTAATCATTGACATGGCGACTTGCCCCGGTGTTCCTGTGATGTATGAGGGGACTTCGTTGGATGCGGGGGATCACCAGGATTTTGTGTATACTAACCAATACGGATGCGATTCTACCATATCAGTGAGCGTATTGGCCCTGCCTACGGATGCTTCGAGTTTGTCTCTTCAAACCTGTCCGGGGATTTCGGTCAATTACAACGGCACGGATTTGAGTGTAGGGGATCAAATACCATTTACACTAACTAACAGTTTCGGCTGCGATTCGGTGGTGACCGTTACAGTGACGGCATTGCCTACTAGTGCAACAAGCTTGTCTTTGCTAACCTGTCCCGGAGATCCGATTACATACAACGGTTCTACCCTGAATGTAGGCGACCAGATCGACTTAACTTTTACCAATAGCTTGGGCTGCGATTCGGTGGTGACCGTCACAGTGTCGGCATTGCCTACCAGCTCCGGGGTTGCCCAACTGCAAGCTTGTACTGGTACTTCCGTAACCTACAACGGGCAAACCCTATTGCCTGGCACTCAAACCGATGTATTGCTCACCAATAGTGTGGGCTGTGACTCGGTTGTAACGGTTACCGTGACAGAGATATTCCCTGACACCGCCGATTTACAACTTGTAACTTGCCCGGGCGAGCCCATTTCATACCAGGGTGCAATCCTGCAAGCCGGCGACATGGTTGATTTTACACTCACCAACCAGGCCGGCTGCGATTCTATTATAAGGGTTAGCGTGAGCGCTTTGGTCATAGATACTACTCAGCTCTCTCTTCAGGCCTGCGAGGGCACGGCTATCGAATTTAATGGGATTACCATCAGTGCAGGCGATACACAGGAGGTTATTCTTACCGATCAGCAGGGTTGCGATTCGGTGATAATCGTGAGTGTGTTAGCGTTGCCGGCGCCAATTTTCAGCCTCTCGGGTACGGCAAGCTGTCCCAACAACGGCACGGGTACCATTCGGGTGGCCAATGTGGCAGGTAACGGCCCCTTTGAATATTCCATTGATGGGAATACTTTCCAAACCGGCGCCGATTTTGCAGGTGTAGAGGCCGGTGATTACCTGGTAGTTGTGCAAGACGCCAACGGTTGTACTTCCCAAAACAACATCGACGTGCCCACGCTGGAATCGCTGACTCTCAGCGCAGAGGAATTCACCCTGCCCTGTAATGAATTGCAGATAGACATCAGCGTCAATATCTTATCGGGCCTGGTGGGCCAGATCGACTATCTCTGGGATAACGGCGATACTACAGCGGTGCGGAGTGTCACCGCAGCGGGCGTATATGCTCTTGAAGTAAGCAACGACTGCGAGTCGGTCAACCAAAATGTGGAGGTCGTACCGGAGGTCAAGGGCAAGCTCGGCATCTTCTATATTCCCAACGTATTTTCGCCCAATAGCGACGGCATTAACGACTTGTTCCAGGTGTTTACCGGAGAGGGCGTACAGGTAGAGCAATTTCAGCTCAGCGTATTCGACCGCTGGGGAAATATGTTGTATAAATCGGAAGATTACACCGCAGGCTGGGACGGCGATTACAGAAGCAAGGCTATGAATCCGGGCGTGTACGTGTGGCATTTGAAAGCCGTAGTATTCCGCTGCGGGCAGTTGGTAAGCTTTGAGGACAAGGGGGATGTGACGATTGTGAGGTAGCATACCACACACCGGCAAGTTATGGTCATAACTTTTCCGGCTTAGCGCCCCGCTATGGGCGGGGTTCGCGCCCGAGCTTTGGTTATGCACAAAACTTGGCAGCGCGAAGTATAAATACGCGTTTATCGTTAAAGGAGGGATAGTAAATAACCAATTAATGAACCTCCTAAAACGATAAACGCGCTATTTATTTTTTTATATCCAAATGAAATAATTGCGCTTAAAGCGGCAATCGAAATGGTGCGCCAGTCGGTGATAGTATCTTTTCCCATTGCGAAACAAACCGAAATGATAATACTAACTGAGGCAACATTTACGGCATCGAGAAAAGCAGAAAACAGCGTAGAGTTTCTCATCTTTTTAACGAGCGGATTAAGCAAGGCGACAAATACAAATGAGGGTAGGAAAATTCCGATGGTAGAAAGGACTGCACCAGGCAGGCCGTTGAGCTGGTAACCGATAAAAGTGACTGAAGAAAAAACAGGGCCGGGGGTAAATTGTCCCACTGCAATAGCGTCGATTAATACCTGCCTTGATAATAATCCGGTTGAGACAAGTTCAGTATCAAGGAAGGCAAATAATACATAACCGCTGCCATAAAGAATGGCCCCGATTTTTAGAAAAATCAAAAACAGTTGGATATTGGTAGCCGAAAAAATACTTGTATTTGTTATTTGAAGTAGTACAAAAGGAAAAAAGCTGTTTGTATTAGTTGGGTAATTGTATCTGATCGTTGCCAATATCAGGGCGAGCAAACCTGCGCCAAACATCAGGTAGATTTCGTGAAAATTAAGTAGAGAGAAAATTAATACAATAAAACCAATTATAGCCAACTCAATTGACTTAAGCGATTTTTTTGCCAGCGGAAAAACCGCACCCAGAATGACGGCAATAATGGCCGGTTTAATTCCGTAAACAAAGGGCTGTACTTCGGGAACTTGGCCGTAATGTTTGTACAGCCAGGCAAAAACACCTGTTATGATAACTGCGGGGAGGATGAAACAAAGCCCGGCTAATATCAAGCCTTTCCAGCCGGCTTTTTCGTGTCCGATGTGGATGGCCATTTCGGTACTGTTTGGACCGGGTATCAGATTAGTAGCGCCGATGAGATCAAGAAAATGTTGTTCGGTTAGCCATTTTCTTTTTGTGACCACTTCTTCCTGCATCATGGCAATATGAGCTGCGGGGCCGCCGAAACCGATTATGCCAAGTTTAAGAAAGAGTTTGGCTATTGCTATTAAACCGGGCTTGTCGCTCATACTCAATGTGTCATGTTCCGTTGTGCTTGTAAAATATGTCGCTCAATATGGTAAATTAAAAAGCGAACAGTATCGCCAAGTCGTAATTTAATGAATTTGGTTAATGAAATAGCAGCTTTCAATCTGGTCAGGTCAACCGTTCTCGATTGGTTAAGCAAAGATTTCAGTTTTTCTAATTGTTTGATAAATCTATCAATGGTGAGAATTGACAATTCTGAATTTGACGGATTTTTATCTTTAGGGCTTTTCATTTTTGTTATTTTGCCATTATCGGCTTTCATCAGGTTGGCAAAATAGTTTCCAATAATCCCGCTTTTGAAAGTCAAGCTGTTGCTTTTTGTCGTGCTTTTTAATAGTTGGTTTTCAATTTCCGGCAGGTAAAAATCGCCATAGAGATTAAGGTGTTCAATGCATTCCAAAATGCTCCACTCGTCTGAAGTTTTTTTGAAATTCAATTCGCGAAGTGGTAGTTTTTTGAACGTATTGGCTGATTCTATTGCCTTTTCGGTCAGGGCCAGCAGTTCGTCGATTAACAGGTCTTGTCTGATTTGCATGTGTGTTGAATTTTATGCAAAGATCAGCCACCTTACTTTTTGCAGCATTGATTGAAATCAAGAATTTCGGATGCGGCTCAAAGTTTCGGGTTTCATTCTCAGATAGGAGGCGATGTATTTGAGTGGAATGTGTTGAAAAAGATGGGGGCTTCTGTCCAATACCCTTTGTAGTCGCTCGGTTGGAGAAGTAATTAACAAGTCAATTTCGCGATCGATTTGCTGTGTGATCAGTTGTTCAAGCAAAGAAATATATTGTCTTTGACTTTCTTCGTCTTCATAAACGAGATGCGATAGTTTGTCTTTTGATATGGCTTTTAATGTGGTTTTTCGAATAGCTTGAATATATAATTCCGAGGGTTTTGAGGTGACAAAAGAGGACAAGGAGTTGATAAATGAACCGTCATAGCCCAGTCTGATGATATATTCTTCGTATTCCGACAAATAAAATACCCTTACCGCTCCTGATTTTATGTAGTATAGATTTCTCTCGATTTCGCCTTCTCGTATCAGAAAGTCGCCTTTTTGAACAACCTTTTCTATGGATGCTTTTTCGAAAGAGTTCAGCAGTTTTTGGGTAAAATTTATTTCTTCTGACATCCTAAGTCCTGAATTGTGTGCAAAGCTATTTCGAAAGTCTTACAGTCCCACCTTCGCTCCTTCTCCCCTTCTCCACAGAACCACCAGCCCCGTTATTCCAATAACAAACAATAGCACCGCAATAATCTCGGCCTGGGTTGCCTCCAATCCACCTATGTGATAAGGTATATTCACCCTTATTTTTTCAATCCAGAATCGCTCAAAGCCGTTTAAGACGAGGTAAGCAAAAAACAACATGCCGGGCACTTTTAAGCGCTTGCGCAAACTCCACAGTATACCTGCAATGGTAAAGGCAAAGAAAGACTCGTATAGTGGCGTGGGATATACCGGCTCTGCCAGATAGTGGCAATATTCAAAAGCGCAGTTGGCCAGCAGGGGGCCTTCGTTGATGATGTTGTGGGGGTAGTCATATGCCCACAGCCAATCGGGCAAAAACCACCAGGAGGGTTGCGCTGCGGCCACGATACCCCAATCGCCGTCGCCGGCAAAATGGCAGCCCAGCCGTCCCACTCCATAGCCCACGATAAGCGCGGGCGCTACTGCGTCGAGCACGTGGATGAATGGTATTTTATGTCGGCGCAAATACCACCATACGCCGAAAAAACCGCCGATGAGGCCGCCGTAAATCGTGAGGCCGCTTCCCGAAAACAAGCTTTTCCACAATTCGGTCATGGTAGCCGGAGGGTCTTCGAGGATGGAGAAGATTTTTGCGCCTACTACGCCCGACAAGGCTGCGATAAGCGTGATATCGCCGATGCGGTCGTGCGGGTAGAGGTTTACGGTTTCGCTCACCTGGGGTTTGCCCGCCAGTTTTCTAGACTCCCAGTAGCGGTAGCCGGCCAGTGCCAGTGCGCCCACAATCCCTGCCCACCATTCGCCTTTCGCAGACAATAATACCCCGCTCGCGTCGGCCTGCAATTCGCTGAAATGGCCAATGGCGTACACTCCCTTAAAGCCGACGAAAAAACCCATCAGGGCGTTGGAGAGATAGTCGCCCCAGCCAGGCAATTGATTCGATACCCGCTTGACCGGCGTGGGCTGGAAAACGCCCTCGGCGGCTTTGCGCTTGAGTTCGATAAACAAAAAACGCGAGCTGGCCAGAATAGCCAATACGAGCAACAGCCCGAATGTTTTGAAAATAGATGTCCAGTTGTCAGGCGCCGTGCCAAACAAATCGTGGAAGATATAGGAAAAGTCGGGGTACATGGCTTATACTTTCTTGAGCGCCAGGTACAACTCGTCGAGTTGCGCGGGGGCTATGGGTGATGGCGCGTCGATCATCATATCGCGGCCCATGTTGTTTTTTGGGAACGCGATAAAGTCGCGTATCGACGACTGGCCGTTCATCACGGCGCAGAGCCTGTCGAAGCCGAAAGCGATGCCGCCGTGGGGCGGGGCGCCGTATTCGAAAGCGCCGAGCAGGAAGCCGAATTGCGCCTCCGCTTCTTCGGGCGTAAAGCCGAGCAGTTTGAAGTTTTTCTCCTGCAGTTCGCGGTTGTGGATACGAATCGAGCCGCCGCCAATTTCTACGCCGTTGATGACGAGGTCGTAGGCGTCGGCGCGCAGGTCTTTCATCGTTTGATGGTCGCCGGTCAGCATGCGAGCCACGTCGTCTTTTTTGGGCGACGTGAAGGGGTGGTGCATGGCGTAAAAGCGCTGGGTATCTTCATCCCATTCCAGCAGTGGGAAGTCTACCACCCACAGCGGCTTGAAGTCGCCGGGTTTCATGAGGCCCAGTTGGCGGCCCATTTCCAGGCGCAGTTCGTTGAGTTGTTTGCGCGTTTTTTCTTCTTCGCCGGCCAGTATGAGCAGCAGGTCGCCGGGCTGGGCGCCGGCTTTTTGTAGCCAGGTTTTGAGCTGGTCAGGGGTGTAGAACTTGTCGATCGAGGACTTGATGCTGCCGTCGGCTTCGTAGCGCACGTAAACCAGGCCTTTGGCGCCTATTTGCGGGCGCTTCACGTATTCGGTGAGTTCGTCTATTTGCTTACGCGAATAAGAAGCTGCCCCGGTGGCACAAATGCCCACCACGAGTTCGGCGCTGTCAAATACCGCGAAGTTGTGGCCCTTGGCCAGGTCGTTGAGTTCCACGAATTCCATGCCGAAGCGCAGGTCGGGTTTGTCGGAGCCGTAGCGGCGCAGGGCTTCGTCGTACGACATGCGGGGGAAGTCGGGCAGTTGAATGCCGAGCGTATTATTAAAAATATGCTTAGTAAGGCCCTCAAAGGTATTCAGAATTTCCTCCTGGGTTACGAAGGCCATCTCGCAGTCGATCTGGGTAAATTCCGGCTGGCGGTCGGCGCGCAGGTCTTCATCGCGGAAGCACTTCACGATCTGGAAGTACTTGTCGAGGCCGGCCACCATCAGGATTTGCTTGAAAGTCTGGGGCGATTGGGGCAGGGCGTAAAACTGGTTGGGGTTGAGGCGGCTGGGCACTACAAAGTCGCGCGCGCCTTCCGGCGTACTCTTGATGAGGAAGGGCGTTTCGATTTCCACAAAATTCTGTCCGGTCAAATACTTACGCACCTCCAGCGCCAACTTGCTGCGGAAGATGATATTATTTTGCACGGGGCTGCGGCGAAGATCGAGGTAGCGATACTTCATGCGCAGGTCGTCGCCGCCGTCGGTGTCGTCATCAATCGTAAAGGGCGGCACCTTTGAGGCGTTGAGTATATCGAAGTTACTCACTAGTATTTCGATATCGCCGGTAGCACGGTTGGGATTTTTGTTGCTGCGTTCGCGAACCACGCCGGTAGCGCTGATCACGAATTCCCGGCCCAGTTTGCGGGCGCGTTCGCACAACTCGGCATCGTCGAGGGCGTTAAACACGAGTTGGGTAATGCCATAGCGGTCGCGCAGGTCTACAAAAGTAAGCGATCCGAAATCGCGGCCGGCCTGAACCCAGCCGCTCAGTGTCACAGTATTACCTACGTGCGCCATGCGCAATTCTCCACAATTATGTGTGCGGTACATGTTGTTAGATTGGTTGTTTTAAAACAGGCCA
>JAEUUQ010000623.1 GCA_016787505.1 Saprospiraceae bacterium
CTCAGAAAACCGTAGATGACAATAGTTATCGAGCTGAGGGGCATCAGAATCGCTGCTACCAGCGGCGTAAAAACACCTTGTACAGCATAGCTAAGGCCGACTACGTTATAGACTAAAGCCAGGCTGTAAGCGCCGTACACCAGGTACACGCTGCGCTGGGCGAGTTTAAGCATTTGAGGTAGCAGGTAAAAACTTTCTGCCCGCAGGATGGCGTCGCAGGCGGGGGTGAAATTGTTGCTTTCTTCCGTTATTACGATGCCCGCGTTGCTTTGCTTGAGGGCGCCGGCGTCGTTGAGGCCGTCGCCGAGCATGAGGATGGTGCGGCCTTCCTGTTGCAGGCGGTTCACCATATCGAGTTTATCAAACGGGCTTTGGCGGAAGTGGAGTTCGGAGCCTTCCGGCAGGAGGCGTTCAAACTCATCTTTTTCGCGCTCGTTGTCGCCCGAAAGCAAGTAAATCGGGCCCATTTTACCGAGATAATCGAGCACTTTCGCCAACCCGCCACGAAGGCTGTTCTGGGCCTGAAAATACCCCTTCACCTTGCCGTCGATAGCCAGAAAAGTATTTCCCTCTTGTTCCTGACCCGTAATCCATAGGGCATGGCCGAGTTGCAGGCGTTGTTTGTCAAAAAGCGCTTCTACGCCTTGTCCGGGTATTTCCTTCCATTCGGTGGGCTGGGGCAGTTCGTCGGGTAGCCATTGGTAGTGGCGCTGGAGATATTGATACACCTGCACGCTTAGCGGATGGCTGGACGGCTTTGTCAGTGCAGCGACCAGGCGGGCCTCGGTTTCAGCGAGTTCGCCGTGGAAGGCCATGCCTGTTGATTTGCGGCTTGTCAGCGTGCCGGTTTTGTCCACCACCACGGCATCCACGGCTTCGATAGATTCGATGACGATGGTGTTGCGCAGGTAAAACTCGTGGCGACCCAGGATTCGCAGTACATTGCCGAAAATAAACGGAATGGCGAGCGCTACGGCGCAAGGGCAGGCAATGATGAGTACGGCGGTAAATGCATTAATTGCAATGGTGGAATCGCGAGGCAGCCAGTAGGCCAGCGTGCCAAACCCCACCAACAAGATAGCAAAGGTAAAATACTTACCCACGCGGTCGGCCAGCCGGCTGGCGGCCAGGTATTGGGGCTTGTTAAAAGCTTCGTTATTCCACAACTGGGTCAGGTAGCTCTGCGATACTTTGCGGTTCACCATCAGTTCAATGGCGCTGCCGGTCTGGCGGCCGCCGGCAAACACTTTTTCGCCCTTGGCGATGGCTACGGGTTCTGATTCGCCGGTGACAAAGCTATAATCGATCTGCGCTTCGCCGTCGAGCAACGTGGCATCGGCGGGGATAATCTCCTGGTTGCGCACAATGATCTGATCGCCGGGTTTGAGCCTGTCGAGCGACACGCTGGTGGTGCTATTGCCTTTTTTCAGTAGGGCGGCAATAGGGAAATAAGAGCGGTAATCGCGTTCAAAAGAAATATGGTAATACGTGCGCTGCTGAAACCACTTGCCAATGAGAAGGAAAAAAACGAGTCCGGCCAGACTATCCATGAACCCCGCCCCGGCGCCCGATAAAATTTCATAGGCACTGCGAATATAAAACGTGACGATGCCCAGCGAAATGGGAATATCCATATTGAGTTCGCGATGCCTGATGCCGCGCCAGGCGGAGAGCAGGTAGTCTTTGCCGCTATAGAGCAACACAGGCGTAGCCAGGATGATATTCAGGTAGCCGAAAAGGCGGGCAAAAGACGCTTCGGCGAGGGTTTCGAGGCCGAGGTATTCCGGGAAGCTAAGCAGCATGATATTGCCGAAGGCAAAACCCGCTACGCCGAGCTGGTAGTAAAACGTGCGGTTTACAATGGGGTGTTTGTCGGCGTTGAGGTTGCTGTAGTTGATGGCAGGTTCGTAGCCGAGGCTGGCCAGCAATTCCACCACTTTGCGAAGCGAAGTGACCTTTTCATCAAAACTGATAAACACTTCTTTTTTGGGAAAATGGACTTTGGAAGCGGTAATGCCATCAGAAAGGCGGTACAGGTTTTCGAGCAGCCAGATGCAGGAATTGCAGTGCATCGAAGGGGTGTAAAAAGTCACGTTGGTATGTGCGCCGTCGCTAAATTGCACCAGGTGGCCTTTTACTTCGGGGTCGTCGAGGTAGGCGTATTCGCCTTTTGATTTGCCTTTCAGACTGATGCCCGCGTTTTCGTCAAGGTCGTAGTATTTGCACAAGCCGTTGCTATTCAGGATGTCGTACACCATACGGCAGCCTTCGCAGCAAAACGGCTTATCGTCGAAGCGGATGGTATCTTCGGCGCATTCGCTGCCGCAGTGGTAGCAATTGTCGTGCTGCGGCGCTACGCGAAGCGTTGTCTTGTCTTGGCTTGCGACAGGCATTGTTATTGTTTTGGGGGTAAAAATAATTCATCTGCTCGCCCCGGCTTTGTGATTTGCATCAATATCTTAAATGACAAATGTCACCTTGTCACCTTGTCACCTTGTCACCTTGTCACCTTGTCACCACCACAGTAGGTGAACGGTAAACGTTCACCCTACGCGGTCGTCACCTCTTCACCCGCCACGCCGACACCTTTACATTCGGTATATGCAGCTTTTCCGCTTCCTCGTTATTGAGCTTGGCGGCCAGTGCGGCGGCCACGTGGGCTTCCTCGCGATGTAGCTGGCGCAGCAAATCGGGAGTATAGTGTTTATTGACAAAATGCGTATCGAAATGGCCGGAGGTAAAGGCGTCGTGTTCGAATACAAAGCGGCCGAAGGGTAGGGTAGTGACCACCCCTTCTATTTCGTAATTGGCGATAGCTTCAAGCATGCGTTTGATCGCGGCGGTGCGGTTGATACCCCAGGTAGCCAGTTTGGCGATCATCGGGTCGTAGTAAATCGGGATGGCCATTCCTTCCTCGTAGCCGTCATCGACGCGGATATGTTCGCCTGTCGGGCGGCGGTAGGTGTGTAGGGTGCCTACGTTGGGCAGGAAATTGTCGTAGGGATTTTCTGCGTACACCCTCAGTTCGATGGCGTGTCCGTTGATTTTGAGGTCTTCCTGTTTGATCGACAGCCTTTCTCCGCGGGCGATGCGGATTTGCTGCTCTACCAGGTCGATGCCCGTGATCATCTCCGTCACGGGGTGCTCCACCTGCAGGCGGGTATTCATTTCGAGGAAATAGTAATTCAGGTTTTCGTCTACCAGAAACTCCACCGTGCCGGCGCCGAGGTATTGGCAGGCTTTGGCCACCATCACGGCGTCGCGGCCCATGTTGGCACGTATTTCGGGAGTGAGCACCGACGAGGGCGCTTCTTCGATCACCTTCTGGTGGCGGCGCTGGACGCTGCACTCGCGTTCAAACAAGTGGATGACATTGCCGTGCTGGTCGGCGAGCACCTGCATTTCGATATGGCGGGGCGAGCCGATATATTTTTCAATAAAAACGGAACCGTCGCCGAAAGCGGAAGTTGCTTCGCTGATGGCGCGGGTCATCTGTTCTTCTAGTTCGCTTTCCGATTCCACCACGCGCATGCCCTTGCCGCCGCCGCCTGCCGAGGCTTTGATCAGGATGGGATACCCCACGCGTTCGGCCACCTTTTTGGCCTCCTCCGGGTCGGAAATCGAGTGATCGACGCCGGGTACCATCGGGATATTGTATTGCTTCACGGCGTCTTTGGCGGCCAGTTTGCTGCCCATCACTTCGATGGCGTGGGGCGTGGGGCCGATAAAGATGATGCCGGCATCGGTGACGGCCTGGGCGAAAACGGCATTTTCACTCAAAAAACCATACCCCGGGTGAATGGCGTCGGCGCCGGTAGCCTTGGCGGCTTCGATGATCTTATCCATTTTGAGATAAGATTCGGATGAAGGCGAAGGGCCGATATACACGGCTTCGTCGGCAAATTGTACGTGGCGGGCGTTGCTATCCACTTCCGAATAGACGGCTACCGTAGCGATTCCCATTTTGCGCGCGGTGCGCATTACTCTGAGCGCGATTTCGCCTCTGTTGGCGACCAATATTTTTTTCATCGAAATTTCAATTTGGGCTGCTAAGATAATTATTTCCGGATGTAGTGTTTGGCATAATTCACCTTTAGTTCGTCCAATCTTGCAGCGTGGCCTTCGAGCCTGTTTTGGAAGTCGGCGAACTGCCGCATGTCCTGAGGAGTCCAGGTCATCTCTGCAATGGCGATGGCGCGGGGGTAAGCCATATACTCCGCTTGTTCGGGCGTTTTTATGTATTCCGTCCACACATTGCCTTGGGCGCCCAGGATGTGTTTGGCTTCCTCAGCGTTAAGTATGGCGGGTGTGGGGTTAAAGCTGTACACGCTGTCGAGCGGCAGGTATCCGCCGATGGCCAGGGGTTCGTCTTTCTGGTCATTGGACTGGTAATAATCCAGGTAGCAATAGGTAGTGGGCGTCATGATCACATCGTGGCGTTGTTTGGCGGCGGCGATACCGCCTTCGGTGCCCCGCCACGACATCACGGTAGCGTCTGGGGCCAGTCCGCCTTCCAGGATTTCATCCCAGCCGATGATCTTTTTGCCTTTTGAGTTGATGAATTTTTCCATGCGCCGGATGAAATAGCTCTGCAATTCGTGCTCGTCTTTGAGGCCTTCTTTTTTCATCAAATCCTGGCAAAAAGCGGATTCTTCCCAGCGTTTCTTCGGGCATTCGTCGCCGCCGATGTGGATGTATCTGCCGGGGAAGAGGGTGATGACTTCTGATATCACATTTTCCAAAAACTCAAAAGTCTGCGGCGTGGGGCAGAATACGTCGTCGAAAACGCCCCACTTTGTAGCCACTTCGTAAGGGTCCGGCTTGCAGGCCAGTTCGGGATAGGCAGCCAGCGCGGCCTGCGCGTGGCCCGGCATTTCGATTTCGGGCACGATTTCTACGAAGCGGCTTTGTGCGTACCAGACTACCTCTTTTATTTCATCCTGGGTATAATAGCCGCCGTAGCGCTGTCCGTCGAAGCGCTGGGGTTTTTCGCTGTTGTGGCCTATGATCGTTTCCTTGCGCCAGGCGGCCACCTCCTGTAGTTTGGGATACTTTTTGATTTCGATGCGCCAACCCTGGTCTTCGGTGAGGTGCCAATGGAAGCGGTTCATCTTGTGCATGGCCAGCAGGTCGATATAGCGCTTCACAAATTCAACGGGAAAAAAGTGGCGGCACACGTCGAGGTGCATGCCCCGGTAGCCAAATCGCGGGTAATCCTCGATTTCTACACAAGGCGCCGTCCACGCTAAGCCAGAGGTTATTTCCTTGCGTTCAATGGCTTCCGGCAGCAGTTGCCGCAGTGTCTGCACTGCGTAAAAAGCGCCGGCGGCCTCGCTAGCCTTGATGTCGATGCGCTCGGGGGTAATCACGAGTTTGTATCCCTCGGGGTTGGTCACAGACTCGTCGAGCGAAATAGCTATGGTATTATTGCCGGGGTCTTTTTTGTCGATAAGCAATTCAAAACCGGTAGCGGGTTTGATCAAATTGGCCAGATAGGCGGCTACCTGCTCGAAACGCTCGGTTTTTACTGTCAGCGAAAGGACCGTTTCTTTATTTATTACAAAATTGCCCGGTTTAGGAATGAGTGACACAGGTTTGGGCAGGACGGTGTATGCTTCGGGTTTGTTTTCTGTCAGGGTAGGTTTTTGTTGGCAACTAACTGACAAAGGCAGCAGCGCGAGGAATAGCCATTTTTTCATACCAGTTTCTTTTTCTTTCAAAAGTAGGAAGAAAAAATTACGAGTTGCTACATTACGGAGCCCATAGAAATTTTTTACCCACAGAGTTAAACGGAGTAAAACGGAGAGACGTTCGTTGATCTTTTTTATTTTTGGCTGTAGCCGAATACAGCGTAACGATCAACCTGTTTGTATGAATATCAAACTTTTCGCCCTTACCCTGGCTTTCTTCTGTTCTTTTTATTGGTTAAAAGCCGACGACGGATACCGCCTCTGGTTGCGCTACGATAAAATAGCGGACGCCGGCGTGCGGGAGAATTATAAAAAGCAGATACAATTCATCCAGGTAATAGGCGATTCACCCATACTGCAATCCGCCCGCAAAGAGTTGGAAAGCGGCCTTGCAGGTTTTTTGGGTATAAATATTTCAGAAAACAGCGCTGAAAATGGCATTGTGGCCGGAGTTGCAGAGTCTATGGGCGCGCTAGTCCTGCCTGAAAAGAAGTCTGAATTGCGCAGCGAAGGCTACGTCATTTTTAATAAAAACAATAAAATTGTCGTAGCCGGCTTTGACGAAAAGGGCACGTTGTACGGCTGTTTTCACCTGCTGCGCCTGATGGGGCAACATGCCGATCTGAGCCGACTCGACATCCTCGAAAACCCGAAAGTCCAGATTCGCGTACTCAACCACTGGGACAACCTCGACCGCACCGTAGAGCGCGGTTATGCCGGTTTTTCCATCTGGAACTGGCACCAGTTGCCCCACTATATCGACCCGCGTTATACCGATTATGCCCGTGCCAACGCATCCATAGGTATAAACGGCGCAGTTGTTACCAATGTCAACGCCAACGCGCTGGTTTTTCGCCGCGACTACCTCGAAAAAGCCGCTGCGTTGGCAGACGTGTTCCGGCCTTATGGCATAAAAATCTATCTCACTGCCCGTTTCAGCTCGCCTATTGAATTGGGCGGATTAAAAACTGCCGACCCGCTTGACCCCATCGTGCAGCGCTGGTGGCAGAAAAAAGCCAAGGAAATTTACAGCCTCATCCCCAATTTCGGCGGTTTTTTAGTGAAGGCCAACTCCGAAGGACAGCCCGGCCCGCAAGACTACGGTCGCAGTCATGCCGAGGGCGCCAATATGCTGGCCCGGGCTTTGGCGCCTTATGGCGGCGTGGTGATGTGGCGCGCCTTTGTGTACAGCCACGAAACGCCCGCTGACCGCTTCAAGCAAGCTTTCATGGAATTCAAGCCGCTCGACGGCCAATTTGACGACAACGTGCTCATCCAGGTAAAAAACGGCCCCATCGACTTTCAACCCCGCGAACCCGTTTCGCCGCTTTTTGGCGCCATGCCCCAAACGCCGGTGATAATGGAATTTCAAATCACCAAAGAATACCTCGGTCAGGGCACGCACCTGGTAGGGTTGGCATCTATGTACGAAGAAGTGCTGCGCACCGATACCTATGCCAAAGGTCCCGGCTCTACTGTGGCCAAAATAGTCGACGGCTCGCTTTTTAATCATAAAAAAACCGGCATGGCCGGCGTGGCCAATATCGGTACTGACCGCAACTGGACCGGGCATTTGTTCGGACAGGCAGATTGGTATGCTTTCGGGCGACTGGCCTGGGATCCGTATATGGCTGCTTCCGATATTTTTAAAGAATGGACGCAGCTTACATTCCCGGTTTCCGAAAAGGCGCAGCAAACGATTGTGGACATGCTGAAAAACTCGCACGAAGCTTGTGTCAATTATATGACCCCGCTGGGTTTGCACCATATTATGGCCGCCGATCACCACTACGGTCCCGGCCCCTGGGTGGACCAGATGCCGCGCGCCGACTGGACTTCGGTGTATTACCACAAGGCCGATTCGCTTGGTTTGGGATTCGACCGCACTACTACCGGCAGTGATGCGCTGGGGCAATATGCATCGGCATTTTGCAAGCAATACGTAAACCAGGAAACTTGTCCACCCGAATTTTTGCTATGGTTCCACCACGTACCCTGGTCGAAACAACTTGCAAATGGAAAAACACTTTGGGAAAACCTTTGCCGCGATTACTATAAAGGCATTGCGCAGGTGGCGCTAATGAAAAAACAATGGCAGAGCCTGGAATCTGAAATCGACCCTGAGCGCTTCCAATCGGTGTGGATGCACCTGACTATCCAGGAAAAGGAGGCCATCTGGTGGCGCGATGCGTGTGTGACGTATTTTCAGCAGTTTTCGAAAATGGCGATACCGGCTGATTTGGAGCAGCCGCTGCACGATTTGGAGTATTATGAAAAATTAAATTATCCGTATGCGCCGGGTATCCGGCCGAGGTGGTAGGTATATTATTTTTGAACTTATCGTACTGCAAGGTTTACGGGCCGTTATTTCTCAGCCTGGTAGGAAACACCGGATTCCTGTGCTATTTTCACTACTTCCTCTACTGACAAGCCGAGGAAATCGGCCACCTGCGGGGCTTTTATTCCGGCGAGCAGCATCTTGCGGGCAGATTCGCGTTTTTCAGCCTCAGCGTGGAGGCGCTCTTGTGCTTTTCCTACTTCAATACCTTTTTTTACCCCTTTCTCAAT
>JAEUUQ010000628.1 GCA_016787505.1 Saprospiraceae bacterium
TGCCCGCCAGGGCATCTACAACATCACGCTGGACTATGTGCATACTTGACTTGTACAGATTCCCTACGGGAATGACAATGAAAGGAATAGAAAAAAGCCAATAACAACCCTCCGTGAAATCCCAATAATCCGCGTAATCCGCGATTCTAACAACCAGGCCCAGGTGTTTGAATCACGGATTGCACGGATTGGACGGATTACGGAAAATATAAAAAATGATACCTCGGTTTCTTTTCCTGAAAGGAAATACTAACAAAGCATCATTTGCAGCTATTTGATCCTTTTCAGTTGAAAGGATGCAAGACCAACGGCGGGACAGCGTTTTCACCGAATCATTTTCCTTAAAAAATGATTTACTAGAAGGTACGCCGTATTGGAGAGACGGAAACCGTTGTTGTCGTTCCTGTTGCCGGGATTGTCGTTGTTGCGATTAGCAACGCGGCAATTGTCGGCGTTGTTGTTCCACGCGCCGCCGCGCAACACACGGTTGGAGCTCATTAGCCGTTGACCTTATAAGTTCTCAAAAATGATTTTTTTTATTTCTCTTGTGCCGTACACGCTGAAATAGGAATCATAACTATTCAACGATTGGAAGTAGCTTTCATCAGTAATATCGCCGTTTTTCCAGGCGATGTTCGTTTTTAGCAATTTTTGCGAGGCCCTTCTGGCATTTTCGGGGTGGATGCGGATAAGCGCCGGAAAAATTCTGGTTCCTAAAAACGAAAGTCCATTATCGGATATATTCATAAAAGTAGCGCCTGGTTTAAGCCTTAGGTTCAAATTGGTATCTAACCAAGCTTTCATATCGACGAGCAATGACTTGAGGTGTGTTTTTTCATTACTAAAAATAACAAAATCATCCATATAGCGGATGTAATATGGCTCGCGTTTCGTCTCCTTGATCCATTGATCAAACCCGTTCAGATACACATTGGCGAAAAACTGGCTGGTGAGGTTGCCTATAGGAAGCCCTACCCCCGATCTTCCGCCATTGGCAAGGATACGGCTGATGAGTTCGACCAGGCGTTTGTCTTTTATTTTTCTTTCAATCAGGTTTAGCAAGATGCCGTGGTCAATAGAGTCAAAGTATTTTTCAATATCCGTTTTGAGGAAATACGGCGACCGCCGCAGGTAACGCTGCGCCTGAAAAACTGCCGAGTGGGCGCCCTTTCCCTTGCGTGTAGCATAAGAGTCGTGTATAAATAGCCGCTCAAAAACAGGTTCTAATGCGCCTACCACCGCATGGTGCACCACCCTGTCCTTGAAATCTGCAACGGCAATCGTGCGGCGCTTGGGGTCTTTCAACTCAAAATAGCGATATGGCCGGGGGTGGTATTCGCCGTCGAGCAATTCTCGTCTGAGCTCCAACAGGTTGTTTTCGAGGTGAAACCCATAAGCGCATACGGCATCAGTTTTACGCGTGCCGGAGCGGGCTTTGCGATATGACTTCAGCAATTGATCATAAGAAGTTACTATTTCAAAAAGGCCTCCAGTTCGTTTCATGGCTGCGTGTTTTTTATCCAGCCGCCCGCCATCTTGCCGCAGCGGTTGAGCCCTTCGCATACAAATTCGTATTGTCGCGAATTAATATACCGGCGGTCGTAGCTGATGCGAAATAAAACCCTTAGCTGCTCCAGCAACAAGTTGACGCGTTGTAGCAGCTGCTCGCGTTCACGGGTATAGATGGCCTCCGTGATCAGCGCAGTGATGTCGAGTGCCGTGTTTATTATTCTACCGTTTAAAGTAAAGCGCGTGTGCTTGGGCATACGGTCGCAAACCTGTAATATCCAATCGCAGGTGCGGTACCAATCGTCAAAAATGGGATAGGCAGATGGCGCAGGCATGACTAATGGTGTTTTTATTGAAATGGTAAATCGTCTTTTTTCTCTTCTTTTTTGGACTGCTTGCTATCGTAAAATGCTTTTACCTGGGCTATTACCTGCAGGCCGTAGCGCTCCATCTTGCCCCGGCCAAAACCCTTGATGCCCTTCATGGCCTCTACTGTTTGCACCTTGCGCCTGATGATCTCTACCAGTTGTAAATTGGTAGCGATCAAATATACCGGCACGCCGTATTTGTGCGCCGTTTCTTTGCGCCATTCGCGCAAGCGCTCGAATAGGAGTTTTTGGTATTCGTCTAAATCCCTGGTTTTGTCTTCGCCTTTGGCCAGTATTTCGTAGTGCACGGATACCGACCAATATGCGCGCCCTTCCTGGATAAAAAACTGCGATTCCAGCTTGTTTACTTTTTTGTTGAGGCAAAATTCTGTGATTACCTCATCCGGAAAACTCTCTATTACCGGATCAAACGGCAATGTAAATATTCGAAAAGGCATATATCAAGTGTTATATATATGATGACTTATACCATAAAAACAACTATCGTGCCAATATATGGCTCCTGTGATATATAACTATATATGCAGAAAATATAGGCTATAAATAAAAGAGGTGTAGGCCGCTATCGCAGCTTACACCTCTTTTTAGGCGCTTTTATAAGGTAAAAAGGTAATAAGGTTAGAAGGTTAACGGGTCCTGGAGAGACGGAAACCGAAGAGGTCGCTCCAGTAGCCGGGATTGACGTCGCGGCGATTAGCAACGCGGCAAAAGTCGGCGCTGACGTTCCACGCGCCGCCGCGCAACACACGGGTGGAGCCGGTTTCAGGGCCGATAGGGTTCTGCGCTTCGGAAGGGTAGTCGCCGTACCAGTCCCAGCACCACTCCCATACGTTGCCGCTCATATCGTACAAGCCCAGGCGATTGGGTAGTCTGGTTTTTACCGGTTGGGTACGGCTGCCGGAGTTTTCGCCGTACCAGGCATAATCGATCAACTCGGATTCCTGGTCGCAGCCGGCGTAGGCCATATTGGTATCGGCTCGGGCGGCGTATTCCCATTCGGCTTCAGTGGGTAGGCGGTATCCTTTAGCCCTGAGGTCGAGCGCGCAATTGCCTTCGTCGGGACATTCGATTGCTCGCTTAAGGTCTTCTCTATCGCTGAGCCAGCCGGCGTAGGCCGTGGCGTCGTACCAGGATACGTTGACGACGGGGTTGTCGCCCTCGCCGCCCCAGCCGGCGGGTTTCTCAGGCAACTCCTTACCTGTCGCCGCGCAGTACAGGTTATACTGCCACCAGGTGGTTTCACTTTCGGCGAGTTGATAGTCGCTTAATGTTACAACGAAAAATTTTTCATCTCCCTTTCCGCTGCCAATCGTATCCGTGCCCCCAGGAATCTCGATCATCACCGGAAAATAGCGGGCTTGCAGGAAGCTATCGCGGCGGGGGTTGAGGCGGCGGAGGGCTTCGCGGGCGGCGAGGCGGTCGCCGGTTTTTGGAGTGAGGGATTTATTCACCAGCGTGTAGGCCGTATGGAGCAGGGACCAGGCGCGGTCGAGGCGGTTGGTTTCGGCGTAAAAGAAGGCGATTTCCAGCAAAGAATCGCTGACCGCTTGTCCGGCAACCTCCAGTGCGGCGACGGATTGTATTTTTTCGCGGGCGGCTTCGTAGTCAAGAAGGCGGATTAAAGTGGAAGCGTCCGGCAAGAAAAGGCGGGCTATTTCGGCATGTGCCGCTTTTTGCGCTTCAAGGGCTTTTCGGGCATTATCTGCCTCTTTTTCGGCTTCCTTTGTTTTTTGCTGAGCTAAGTTAAAGTTATTTTCAGCTAATCGTCGCTGCGCTTCGGTTGCGTCTTTTTCTTTTTTAACTTGCTCTAAAGCTGCTTTTGCCCGGGCTTCTTCCCGTTTGGCCAATAATAAATTGTCGTCGGCCTTTTTGCGCGCTGCTTTCGCAATTCGGGTTTGTTCAAGTGCTATCATGGCGCTGCTGTCTGCCTTGATGCGTTCTGATACAGCGATTTCTTGTTGCTTCAATGCATTGGCAGCGCTGGAGTCAGATTGTATCCTGCGTTCCTCGGCTATTTTGCTTTGCGATTGAGCCAACCTGGATTGCGAATTGGCATAGATAAAAGCAGCTACAGCCATAACTGCCAATAAACCGGCGCCCCAGGCAAACCATGTAGCGCGGCGCTTAGCGGTAATCGCCTCATTTTTCAGCCGTTCTGCTTCCTCGGCTTTTCGCTTTTCTTCGGCAGCCTTTTCTTCCGCTTCTCTGGCACGGGTTTCCGCGTCGATTCTTTCCTGTTCCAGTCGCTCGGCCTCTTCCACCGCCTCCTGCTCCTTCCTCGACTTCATCACCGGGCCGATCAGCGTATCGTGGCTGAGCTCGTAGCTAAAGCTGCCCAGCGAATTCACCTCGCGGCGCAGCAGATAGGTGCGCTCAAGGTTTTCGAGCAGTGCGGGGCTTACGCTGAAGGCTTGGGCCAATTCTCCGGCGTCGCGGCTGAGGCGGCGGCCTTCGCCGCTCTGGGGGTCTACCAGCAGCAGTCCCTGTTCGAGTACGCGGCGGGCGGGGGTGCGTTCGGCAGGGGGCAATTCGCCGATGCGGTCCTGGTAGTAATCGTCGAAAACGGTGTCGAAATCAGGCAGGTCGGCTTTTTGCACGGTCGCCAGTCCGCGCTCCAGCACCCTTTTTTCTATGGAGGCGCACACAATTTGCAGCAGAAAGGCTTCTATGCGTCCTGCTTCGGCGCCTTCGCGGCCGGTGAGCTCGCGCAGTATGGTGAGCAGGGCGGCTTCGTCGTAGGCAAAGGCGGGGCTGCGGTAGTTGCCGCCTTCCTCGCCTGCGGGGCCTACCACGGCCTGCCGGGCCTGTTCGGCATCAAGGGCGCGCAGTTCGTAGCGCTTGTGCAGGATGGCCGGCAGCCGGTCTTTGAGACGGTCGAGGTCGCTGAGGCGGTCGGCGCGGATGGACAAAAGCGCCCGCACGTCGGTTTTTTCTGCCAGGAAGGCGGCGTATTCGGGGTCGAGGCTGTCTTCGTTGTCTTCCAGGAATTGCGGGTAGTCGACGTACAGCAATTCGGCCAATTGTTCTTTGAAGGCGGACTGCTGTTCCTGCGGGTAGGAGAAGAATTCCTCGAATTGGTCGAAGAGGAGGACGATGCCGGTGTTTTCCCCGATGTTCCATTGTTTCACCGCGCCCCACAGAGTTGGAGGGGGGGAGGGGGCGAGGGGGGGAGGGGGCGACTTTGCGACTTTGGGACTTTGCGACTCTGCGATCTCTGTCGGTCGTTGAGCGGAGTCGAAACGAGATGCTGCGACTTCCGGACTTTGGGAGAGAGATTTATTTAAATGAAAAACAAATTTATCATACAAGGTCTGCGTATCCTGGGGTGTCCAGGTGTTGAACCGCACCGTGACGGTCACATAGCGGCGGTTGCCTTTTTTGCCTTTTTCGGCCAGGGTGGGGATAATGCCGGCATTGAGCAGGGAAGATTTGCCGTGGCCCGATTTGCCGAACAACACACAAAGGCGTTCCTGGAGCATCAGCGACAGGAGGCGCTGGGTATCTTCCTGGCGGCCGAAGAAGATGCGCTGCTGGTCGCTGCTAAAGGGCTGCACGCCCGGGTAGCGGTATGATTTTTGGGGCGTACTCATGGCTGCGGGATTTGGTTAGCGAAAGTCAGCAGCGTATAGCGGATGCGGTTGATCTCCAGGTCGAGGTCGCGGCTATCGGCGGTGCCGGTGTTTTTGGCAGCCAGCCAGGTATTGTAGCGGGCGCGCAGTTGGGGCAGGTCGAGGCTGTTTTCGGCGGCGCCCAGGCGGCCTTCGAGTTGCTGGAAGGCCTCTTCGTATTTGCCCTGCACGGTGAGCGAGCGCACCTGCACCTCTACCGGCGAGGCGGGGTCGTGGAGGTTGCGCAGGATATTTTGCCGTTGGCAGGCCTGGTAGAGCAATTCAAAATCGTCCCGCTTTGCGGCGACATATTCGATATTAAACTGCTTCATCACAAAAGCGCGGTTATCGTCGCTCACCTGGCTGAGGATGGGGAAATTTTTCTTGTGGTTGTTAAAGGGGTTGTTGTCGAGTTTGTTGAGGTAGTGCAGCAGCACCTGAAAATACCAGCGATCGAGTTCGAAGCCGAGCAGGATAAAGCGGTCGGCGTCCTGGAGTTTGCGCGACAGCGCCTCGTCGATGCCGTAGTCGCTGAGCATCTTGCGCAGCAATTCAAAAAGATCGCTATAGTCGAGTACCACCGAGTCGAGTTTATCGAGCACGCTGCCGCAGAGGTTGTACACCAGCGGTTTGTTGAGGCCGTCGGGGTAATCCAGCTGCGGCGGATTGGGTTTGTCTTTGGTGGTAAAATAGTCGAATTGCGGTTCGCGGTAGTATTTGAGAAAAGCCTCGTACACCCACTTGTCGGGGTTAATATTGAGCACCAGCGGGAAAGGGATGGCCGCGATCTGCCGCAGCAGTTCGCTGTCGGGCAGCCAGGCCGTATCGCGGGCGGCGTTGCGCACTTCTTTCATGGCCTGCTGTTTGGCGGCGGCGCTATTGAACTGGAATAGGTTGTCG
>JAEUUQ010000630.1 GCA_016787505.1 Saprospiraceae bacterium
CGTTGCTGACGACAACGACATTTGGATAAGTGGTGTTTACAGTGTAGGTATCGAAACCGGTATTATTACCCAGCCATGCGTTTATCGCATTTCCAATGGAACATCTTCCAGTTTTCATGTCAACAACGGCGACAACCTGCCTGAACTGTCAGGCGGCCAACACCTGATTGCCGAATTAGCCGATGGCACGGTTTTGATCGCTGGAAAAACAACAACGGGCTTGGTTATCAATAAATTTGACGGCTCTGGTTGGGTTCATTATGCTACATATAACGGTAGCGATGTAGGCGATGCATTCTGGGGAATTTGTGTAGATCACAGTGATAATATTTTTATTGCCGGCAGGAAAAACGCGACGACGTCTCAAATTGTCAAGTTGTGCAACGGTGAATGGACGGTTTACGACCTGCCTGAAGCCGATGGTTTCCCCAATGCTATTTTCGATATTTTTGTAGATAGCCAAAGCAGATTGTGGATCGCGGGCGATAAAGCGCTGTGTTCTTTGGAATATATTGCTTCAAACTGCCTGACAACCGATGTACAAGACAAGATTCAGTCGCCAACATGCGAAAAAATGTGGTATGACCAGGGATACCTGCATTTGGAAGATTGTCCTTCCCTTATTTCCGGGGCGCAAATTAAGGTTTACGATACTTCCGGTCGGTTGGTAGTTCAACAGTCGGTATCGGAATCCTCTGTTTATTTGGGTCGTTTGAATAAGGGAATTTATTTTGTACAATTATATGCAGCTGATTTACCCGTACAATTTTCCAAATTGTATGTAAATTAAAAATCAAATCGCTGCCTGCCCACGTTTACCCGGAGGCCCAGGCTTACCCAGCTTGTATTGCTGTCGCGCTGGTCGTCGTCGCTATCCTTGCGGCGCATAAAGTAGGATAAATCGGCAAAGACGTTATGGGCCAATTGGTAGCTCAAGTCGATTTGTGCCAACCAAATCCGGGCGCCGACGCCCTGCGCAACGGTATTGCCATAATCGCTCGGCCGGGTTGTATTGGGCATCAGGAGGTTCCCGCCATAATTGATGTCTTTATCGTCTTCGCCAATTTGCATATTGATCAGGCGCGATTCGATCAACAACCGGGGCAATGGTTGGTACCTGATGCTAAGCAGCCACTCCTGGAAGTTGGCCCCCAATGGATGCGCTAAAGGCTGGTGGTAGTGATTGTAAACCGCAGCACTGTCGCTGTAAGAATAAGTATAAGGCCTTACGAGGTTGAACTCGGCGCGTAGGTCGAGGTGGTCAATTCCCAGTACATTAACATACTGCAGCCCGCCCTGAATGCCAAATTTATTGGCCCACCAGCCCTGGCGTTCTATAAACAATTCTCTAAAGACAAACTCGTCGAGCATAAACTGGCCATATAACCTTACATGCCGAAAAATATCCCAATGCCCGTCGAAACCTATGAGCACATTGTCGGGGCTATTCAGGCCCTGTTCGGCAGTGCGATACAGGATGACGGGGTTGAGGTAGTTGAGCTCAAAGCCGTTATTGCGGCTGTACACCACGGCCTCAAATACACCAAAATTCAAATTGGGCCGCACATTATAGCTCAGATGGTGAGCAGCCATGTATTTTTTGGGGATGACCTGGCCCTCGGGCGTATTTTTATCAGAATTCACCGCCAGCTCGGCAAAGATGTTTTGGTAGTGAAAACGCCACACCTTCCAGTTGAGCTTCAGATAGAGGTAATTGTTGGCAAAGTCCGATAGCAACAATGAGCGGTAGCCGTTGCCGATAAAATGACGGCCATATCCAAATTGGGCGCCGACATGGCGGGTGAGGTTGAATCCGATATAACCCTGTGCATTCAAAAAATCGTAGCCCTGGCTGATATCAAACAATTCACTTTGGTAGCTCTTAAAATACCCTGCTCCGGGGACAGCCCTGTCGCGCTCAATTCTTTCGTTGACATAACCGGGGAATCGCGCCTGCGTTTCTACGATATTGGCATAGAAATAAATGCGGTCATCTACGCCTCCCCTGGCTTCCAGCCCGCGAAGATTGGTAAAAATAAGCTGACTATCGGCGCTAGGCCGGGCAGCCGAGAGGTTCAACATGGGGTTGAGCCGAAAATGGAAATACTTGTCGTTCACCTCCAACAGGTTGGCGGGAGTAGCATAAAAATGTTTCAACAAAGGCCTCCTGCTGCGAAGATACCTGGGGTCGGCACGGCTGGCTTCTATTTGTGTAAACTGGCGCTCGGGGCCCGATTTTTCCTTTCGCCCGCCGATTGTAGTAGCGAAGGCAGCAGCGCCGAGCCACTCGTTATTTTCATTAAAAATATACACCAGGTCGCGCCGGTCTTTTTCGCTCAGGTTGAGCGAAGCGGTAGTGTCCAGCATAAGGGCGTAACGCGCCACGTCGCGCCTGTTGGAGTACTTTAGTGCGGAGTGGTAGGGCGCCGGCAGGCCGGTGCGAATTTCCAGGCGTTCCAGAACGGGGTACACCTCACTACCCAACGGTACGGAGCTGCCCTGGGCGTTTATCTGAATGTGGCTCGCACACCAGATCGACAAGAACAGGGGGATTAATTTTTTCATCATTTGCAAGGGATGCCTTTCATGGTACAATAATGCGCAAAGCTTTTTCTATCACCGTGATTTCTACCGGTGTTTGGCCAAGCAATTCTCCGTCGGCTTCGACGTAGACAGGGGTTTCCCATGCTGCCTCTACCACCACTTCTCTGGATTGCACCGTATCAATCTTGGGGTGGGCGCCGATGGTGCCGTTGTAAAAGCGGTAGGTATTGAATAAAACGCCAAGTTTGGAGAGCGGGCCGGCAACTGTAACAGCCAGCAGCCCGTCATCGGCTACGGCATGGGGTACCAGGCTCAGTCCTCCGCCCGAATACTTGCAAATACCCGCGTTAATGGTATAAAACCGGTTTTCCCAAGTCATACCGTTGGCCGTAACCCTGGCTTTTACCAGTTTGTACAACATAAGGCAGCGCAATACCAACACCAAATAAAAAAAACGGTTCCAAATCCAGCGTTTATTGCGTTGGGCAAATTGCGTCACGAAAGCGTCGTAGGCTAGTCCCACCACATTCACACCATAGCGCACCTGTGTGTTGCCCTGTTCATCGAAGTACGACACCCTGGCCACGTCTTGCAACGTCGTTTGCCCTTTTGAAATCATAGACAGCCAGTCTTCGAGCTTTTTTGAGATACCGTGGTGGCGCGCCCAGTCATTGCCTGTGCCAACGGGCAACAGGGCATAATACACATCCGTAGCCGGTACGCTGGTTTGCATCAGAATGCCGTTGGTCACTTCGTGATTGGTGCCGTCGCCGCCCACTGCCACTATTCGCCTGTAGCCTGATGCGATGGCCTCGGCTGCAAGTTGGGTGGCGTGGCCTGCATATTGCGTAAAAGCCACATCCATGCCCCCCGGCAAGGCAACAAGCAGCTTCGCTTCGAGTGAAGGCCATTGTTTTCCCACCGCCCCATTGCATGCAGCGGGGTTTACGATCACATACCAGGCTTGTTGCTCCTTGGGTTTCATGTACAAAATTTATCGAAAGTAAGGCATTTTACATAAATTTTCACCCTCTGCCGGCTACAAGCCTTTATCTTGTGTGTGCCAAACGCATAACTTTATGAACCAAATACTTCAGCTAGACCAGGTTGTTAAACACTACGACAGGCAGGTGGCGGTAGATCACGTGAGCTTCGACATGCCTGAAGGATGTATTTTTGGCTTATTGGGCCCCAACGGCGCCGGAAAAACTTCTTTAATACGCATTATCACTACGATCACCAAGGCCGATTCCGGCCGGGTTTTTTTCAACGGCCAGGCGCTACATAGCGACCACCCCTCCGAAATTGGCTATATGCCGGAAGAACGCGGATTGTATAAAAAAATGAAAGTAGGCGAACACCTGCTTTACCTTGCACAGCTCAAAGGGCTCGGTTATGAGGAGGCCAAAACAGAAATAACGCGTTGGCTCCAAAAATTCAGTATTGAGGAATGGTGGAATAAAAAAGTAGAAGAACTGTCGAAAGGCATGCAGCAAAAAGTACAATTTATTGCCACCGTACTTCACCGCCCCCGCCTATTGATTCTCGACGAGCCTTTTTCGGGCCTCGACCCGATTAATACTAATCTGATCAAATCGCAGATAAAAGAACTGAGCGCCCAGGGCGCCAGTATTATCTTCTCTACGCACCGCATGGAACAAGTAGAAGAAATCTGTGAGTATATCGTGCTCATTGACAAAGGCAAAAACGTATTGGAGGGGCGGGTGAAAGACATTCGCAATCGCTTTAAGAAAAATCTCTTCCACATAGGTTTTGAAGGGACTTTGCCCGCCGATATTCACCAAAAAGCAGAAATCGTAGAGCAGGGCAATGACGATATCGTGGTACAACTACCCAAAGAAGGGCAATCAAATGCCTTGTTGCAATACCTGTTGCAATCGCAGGTGCACCTCACTTCTTTCCAGGAGATCCTGCCCTCGCTCAATGATATATTTATTGAGCAGGTTGGAAATTAGGTAGTGAACTGTGAACAGTGAACTGTGAACTGCTCCTTGATCTGTTCACAGTTCACTACACAGCTACTCCGTAGTCGCGCAAAGCGGCATTGAGCGATACCTTTTTGTCGGTACTTTCCTTGCGTTCGCCAATGATCAGGGCGCAGGGTACTTGGTATTCACCTGCGGGGAATTTCTTGGTATACGACCCGGGGATGACCACCGAGCGGGCCGGCACGCGGCCTTTGTAGGTGATAGGTTTTGCGCCGGTGACATCAATGATATGGGTTGACTGCGTAAGCACGACGTTGGCGCCGAGCACAGCTTCGCGCTCTACTCTAACGCCTTCCACCACGATGCAGCGCGAGCCGATAAAGCATTCGTCTTCGATAATAGTGGGAGCGGCCTGCGGGGGTTCGAGTACGCCGCCGATGCCTACGCCACCGCTGAGGTGTACGTTGCGGCCTATTTGCGCACAACTGCCCACGGTAGCCCAGGTATCAACCATAGAACCCGCCCCTACCCATGCGCCTATATTGACATAGCTGGGCATCAGAATCACTCCGCGCTCGAGGAAAGCGCCATAACGGGCAATTGCATGGGGCACTACCCGCACGCCCTGCGAGGCATAATTGCGCTTCAATGGTATTTTATCGTGAAATTCAAAAGGGCCTACTTCGATAGTCTGCATTTGCTGTAGTGGAAAAAACAGCACAACGGCTTTTTTTATCCATTCGTTCACCTGCCACTCTTCGTTGTCGAGCGGGTCGGCTACTCTTACTTCGCCTTGGTCGAGTAATTCCAGCACATGAAACACGGCCTCCTGGGTGGGTTTTTCTTTCAGCAATTCGCGGTTTTCCCAGGCAGCTTCAACCAGGGAGCGTAGTTGATTGATCATGCGTTATATAGTTTGTTTTTTTAATTATAAATAAACTTTACCAGCCTGAGGCGGTTGCGCCGCTCGCTGGGTACTACCAGTTCATTGGCGCTTATCTGGATGGCATCGCGGAACCGCAGCCGCAGTTCGAGGTTTTGCGTACTGAGAATACTGTTGCGGTCGTACTCCCCTATGCCATTGACGATATACTCGCTGACCGTATTTTCGTAGCGAATTTCGTCATTAAACAAGAAGCGCAAATTTCCGGTAGTTTTAAAAAGAAAATAAGAAGAATACACCCCATCGTCGTCTTGCGAATATTGTTTTTTGGGCAACACATTTTTCCAGTGGGTAGCGCCGTCGGGATGCAGTGAAATGACAAACAAATCGTCGTAATAATAATCTACCACCGATCGGCTGCTGGGGTCGTAATACGTGCGGTTGTATGCTGCCGCATTCCTGAACAGTTGCTTGGTGCGTTCGCCGATCAACAGGGCGCCGCCATCCTTTCGCAGCACTATTTCGCGCACGGTTATTTCATCGAGGCCTTTGTTGCTCACATTGGCTTTGCCCAAAAGACCGGATAAAAAAGCCTCATCAAACGGATCGAAGCGCAACAGGTGTTTTTTATTATCGGTAAGATCCACGCCCATATAGAAATAGCCGTTTGCGCGTTCGGGGTCTTTTTCTCCATAAAGGCCTGCGCCTACCAGGCGCTTATTGAGGTTATCGCAGGCAAAGGCCACGTCGTAGGTGAGTTTCCCTTCGAGGGGTACGTTAAAAGACCGCACATCGCCCTCGCCTGTATACGTATATATTTCGTAATAATGGGTTTTCTTTCGGGCTCTAAAATTATCGCGTTCGACAATCATAAATAAGTGCCCTTCATTATTGACCAGGAAATGGGCGAGATCCTGACCATATATAAAATCGTCGGGCATAAAATTCTTTTCCCATAGCAGCTTCATGCCGTTCACATCATAGGCAGCCGCTTTGATAATCGTTTGCCGTTCCACAAAATAAAAGAGCACCTTGCTTTTATCTTCCGAGCGAACGATTTGCATATTGGGGGTATAAAACAAATAACCCCAATTGACTATCGTTACAGAATCGATGAGGTTGGCGCCCGGGTCGTAGCGGTGTGCTTTGAGTACTGTATTACCTCTATTTCGGAACTGATAAAAAAGCGTAAAATCGGATTTTGAATGGGTGAACCCCAGTACGACGGGGGTGCGTTTGTCGAGTTCCAGCAGTTTACTCCAGCCGAGTTTCATTTGGCGATCGAAGCCCTGGATTTCGAATTCGAGGTTGCGGTTGCGAAACAGCAGCAATTGCCCTTTCATCTCGCCGATCAATTCGTAACCTATTTCATTGCGCAGCGTAATATCTTCCGACATGGCGATGGTTTGCGCCTGGGCGCTATAGAGCAAAAAACAAACAAGCAAGGTGAGTAATGGTTTCATAGCCTTAAGTTGTATGTTATTATTAACAAATATGCGCGATGCTTGATTATTCCGGCACAAATAAGCCATAAAAAATTGTCGTTTTTCTGTCTCCGGAACCCTATTTTTGCGCCTTAATTCAGCGGTTTATCCCAAAGTGCACATGAGCAAGCGCAACAAATTGCAAAAATTTGCCGAAGTATTGTCATTTCCCAATGTGTTGGAAAATTTCGATGCGGCCCATCCGCAATTGACTGCCGCGCACGGCCTCACGGTTGATTTGCGCGGACGCTGGTCGGCTGCTTTTTTTGGCAATACCAACCCCCTTACACTCGAACTGGCTTGCGGACGCGGCGAATACACGCTCGGGCTTGCCCAGCAAGACCCTCAACGCAACTATATCGGCATAGACGTCAAGGGCGCTCGTATTTGGAAGGGCGCCTCGCAAGCGCTCCAACAGGGTATACCCCATGCCGCCTTCTTGCGCACGCGAATAGAACAAATAGAACACTTTTTTGCGGAAGGGGAGGTAAGCGAAATATGGATCACATTTCCCGATCCTTTTCTTCGCGAAAGCAAATCGAACCGCCGCCTTACCTCTGCTGCTTTTCTCGATCGCTACCGCAAATTTTTGCAGCCCGGCGCTCTCCTCCACCTCAAAACAGATGAAATACAATTGTACGATTTCACCCTCGACACGCTGGCCGGCTACCCCGGCGCTGTAATCAGGTATCACAGCGCCGACATATACGCCGGAGAATTACCCGTAAAAGCGCTGGAACTAAAAACTTATTACGAAAAGAAACACCTGGAGGAAGGAAAAACCATCAAGTACATTCAGTTTACTATATAACCCTATCCAAGTAAATTTCGTTTAAACTGCATAAACTCGTTTAGCGAATTCGTCAATTGCTCATTCATGATATGCGCTTCCTGCGGCGAAAATTCATCGCCCCAAACGATGGCATCCATTAATTGGTCGAGCAGGTTGTCTATCGGATGAAATTGCATCATAGCCGAAAAATCATCGAGCAGAACCTCTCCATCCTGCTCGCTAAATTCCCGCAACGTACCTACTATTTCCATCTTGAATTGCACGATTTTCCCCAAAAGGCGTAGCGACTGCATAGAAAGCCGCTTTTTTGACCATATCTTTTGCAGCTTTTTGACCAATCCATCAACTGCCTTGTTAAAATTCGTCTGCTGTTTTGGGTTGTAAAATCCATAGCGCTCGTCGGGAAACAGGATAGACATGATCTCTGAAAGATTGCTCTCTTGGTCGTGATGCGCATCTATCACCATTTTGGCGGCAATAAAAGCCTCGCTGTAGCTGTTTCCCATTTCATCCAAAATACCGTCTATCGTCTTTGCCTTTCCCATCTTGTCGGGATCAAAGCTAAGCTGCTGTTCGATGGCTAGTTCGAGCAAATTTTCGAAAAAATCGCTCGACTGCAGATAAGAAAAACTGCCTTCAAACATAAGTTGCCAGTCCTCTTCCCCCGTTAGAAAAGGTCCTATTGGCGAGCCTGGATTTTGCACAACGGAGGGGCTATTGATACGTGCATAAGCCCAAAATGTAATCAGGTCGACGGGGACGGGCTGGTGTTCGGTTTCTATGATATCCAGCAGTGCTGATTTGAGCAGCTCGTCGTGTCTGTTGATCACCAGCTTTTGCTCGGCAATTTGCTTGGAACTGATCTTCGTTAAACGAAAGCGACGTTGTGTGTAATCAATAGGGATTACCATCCACATATCTTTGTCGGAAACAGGATGATCGTTCAACCACACCGAAAGGTCAAGCGCGCTTAAAACCAGCGCTTTATTTTTTATATCAATCTCAAAATAATTATTGCTGTAGGGAGCTATCAGCATAGTAAATTGCTGTGCTTGCTCGATGGGTATGCGCACCTTGACGTGGGGAATGATAGCGCCTGTTTCGTCTTCAAATTGTAGGGTTTGGGCGTCTATTTCCGGATTGATAAAGGGCATAAGCCGGTGCCCAAAAATGAGGCAGCGGTTTTCCAGGTCGAGTTTATTGGGCAAGATGCGAAACTGGGTTTGACAGAACAGTTTTTCGCGGAATACCAGCCGGCTATGTGCCCGGTCGACGGCGGTATCCGTAATACCTTCGTCCCAGATATAATTGTCAATATCGTCTATCAGTTTGGCTGCCGACTTTCTATTCGGATGCAGTTGTCGGATAGTTCTGACAATATCGTCGAAATGGGTCTCTTCCCTGGAGTTGAGCACCTGCAGGATGGCCTTTTTTATGGACATAATTGGCTGTCTAGAATCCTAAAGTTAATAAATCAAATGCTGCTCGAGCAGAAAATCGGCTAAAAAAAAGCGTTTTGCCATAGTATGGAAAGCGTGGAGGTCGCCGGACACAAAGAAATGGTGATCATCGGTGCGCTGGTCGCTCAACAACGAGAGGTGTTGCAGGCGGCGGTAGAGTTGCCTGGCAACGGCCGGAGCGGGATCGATAATCGCAGCGGAAGGTGGAATAATTCGTTCGATAAGGGGTCTTACCAGCGGATAGTGCGTACAGCCCAGTACAAAAGTATCTGCGCCTTGGTCGAGCATAGGTCTCAGTATCTGTTGCAAGAAATTTTCGGTGATCGCATCATCAACGAGGCCTGCTTCGATGAGTTCTACCAAACCAATGCAGGGGTTTTCGAGCACGGTTATGCCGTGGCCAAACCGGTCCACAAGGTTGGCATAACGTTCGCTGGAGAAAGTGCCACGGGTGGCCAAAACGCCTACCACCCCCGTTTGCGTAGCCGAAGAGGCGGGTTTCACGGCGGGTTCCATACCGATGATAGGCACGGAGGGCCAGGTATGCCGCAAAGAAGCAAGAGCAGCGGCAGAGGCGGTATTACAGGCTACTACAATAGCCTTGCAACCCTGGTTGAGTAAAAAAGAAACAATATCGTTCGAATACTGAATTACCGTTTCGGCAGATTTGCCGCCATAGGGGACGTGGGCGGTATCGCCAAAATAAAACAGTGTTTCATGCGGCAATATACTGACAATGGCATTGGCGACCGTTAGGCCGCCAATGCCAGAGTCAAAAATTCCGATAGGAGCACGAGGCGCC